>JAEYUA010000137.1 GCA_023433755.1 Bacteroidota bacterium
ATTGAAGCCAGGCAGGTATCGTTGTTTCCTTTGCTGCCTTCGGTTACTTGGAATTTTAAATTTTGATTTTCACCGCCAAGAAAGAAGGGGCCAAGTAAGAATGGACTTTTTTTTCACCGCAGAGAAAACCAGCCTTCGCTGAAGCTTGCACCTCCGCTATAGCTTCAGCGCACGCGGACTGCTGGCGGCGAGAGAAAAGGAGTTAACGCAGAAATATTATTTAAGTTCTCTGGTGGTATTCTTAACCTCCAAGAAAAAAGGGCGCCAAGGAAGTTCACGCAAAGACGCAAAGAAAAAAAGACGCAATTTGTTATACGAGAACAATAAATACATATTTGAATAGGAGCCACCACTTACCACTGTCAACGCCTTACCGGCTATGCCTTTTCATTCTTCGAAATAAAAACCAACTTCTGATTTTCTTCCAAATCCAAAAATCCATAAATCATGGTTCAGACTACTCCTCCGGCCGTTCATAAATAAACCGCACCTGCGCATTCTTCTTCCCATTGGAAGCCAGGAAGAGCTGGTATTTTTTATTACCTGCAGTCACAATTAATAAAGCTGTATTGGGAGGGATGGTTCCAAGATTTTCCGCCACCATCGTCACTTCCTGTTCAGGGTTATCCAGGCTCACTTTTATTTCCATGGTAACTGGTTTCAATCCCAACCGCTGGTTGGATACCAGCACCTGGTTATTCACCGTAACCGTTATGGAATCACCATCAATCTGCGCATTATCATAAAAATCAAGTTTCACCACACCGGTGTCCACTCGGATCTCCTGGATATGATTGAATTCAGATTCAACGATCCGGTGGAGTACGATGCGTCCTGGTGTACATGCTGTGGTGCCATTCATCACCACGCCGCCCCAGTCACCGCTGAGGGTTTCTTCCTTGCCATTCCTGCTGTAGGAAAGTGAGAAATACCTGACGCAGGGTGTACAGTCAGCAGGTATCTTAAAAGTCATCACCCTTCTTTCCTGGATATTGATGGTGCGGGTAGCCGCATTATACACACCACTGTAATCCTTTTTCACATAATTGGTAAAATCAGAATAGTGATAGCAAAATCCTTCCACTTTGTTATTGGAAATATTAACCTGCAACTCCACATTATAAACGGGAAAGCAGCCGCCGGGCTGCTGTGTAAGGGTGCCTTTCCAAACACCATTCAATTCCTGCGCTGGTGCCAGCAAAGGGCACAGCACAACCAGCACAGCTATGTACATCCATTTTATCACGCAGGCAAAATACTGGATTTGAATGGGGGAGAACAGAAAATTACATAAATGGTCAATCGCCTTTTTTCTTGTACCGGAATTTAACCATTGCGTTTTTCTGTTCAGTGGAAGTGATGCTTACCTGGTAACGTTTATCACCATCATACACCATCATCAGTGAAGTGTTGGGTGGAATGCGGCCCAGGTTCTCAGCAACCATGATCAGTACATGTTCAGGATTGTCTTCATCCATTTTCAGTTTGAGCGTAATAGGAACAGTAGACAATCCCTTGTTGGAAATTAGTGGTTTGCCATCAAGATAAACTGATATGGTATCACCATCCACTTCACCATTATCATAAAGTCTCACCTGGATCTCTTCACTGGAGACTGAAAAAGTTTGTACCAATGTATTCTCTCGGGACCGTGTAGTAACAGGAATATTCAATACAGGAGCTGTCCTGGGTTTATCAATCACCACGGCTTCTGATTTTTTGACGACTGTATCTTTTTTAGGTACTTCTGCCACCACTGGTTTTTTTACAACAGGCTTATTCTGCGGGTTGTTCACCGGCGGTTTCTTTACTGGCTTGGTTTCCGGCTTGCTTACCGGTGGTTTCTTTTCAGGAACCGTTTTAGCCGGAGTTTTGGGAACTGCCTTGTCACGTAAAAAAGGTTCGATATAAAAATCAGATGTCGGTACGCGGCGCAATCGCACTTTACCACCGCCGCAATTTTTGGGAGGATCAGATCCTTCTTCCACGCTGCTGTAAATGCCTTCCAAAAATTCTTCCTTGCCTGAACGTGTATACACAAGCTGGCATTTCATGATGCAGGCGCCATCCCCCGCGGAGGATTTCACTTCAACCGTTTTGATTTCCTGGATCAGTGCCGAATTGGAAGCTTTTGTAAATAAGCCGGTAAGGGTGGCCTTGCCATAAAAGCGTACATCAAGGTACGAGTAAGAAACACCGGTAATCCTGTTTGAATTCTGGTCAATCTGCAACTCAAACCGGTACTCTTCTCCCAGGTAGGTCTGGAAGCTGCCGCGCCAGATGCCGGTGAGGTCCTGGCTACTGGCCTGGATTGAAAAAATACCCTGGACCAGGAAGAAAGCAAGCAAGAATTTCTGCACAGCTAATTTCATTACCCGCAAATTAATTATTAACCGCCTTTTAAATCCACCGTATAGCGATTAGAATTGTTAATTTTGCCGCTCTTTATGAGTGAATCAATCAATATCAGTTTACCCGATGGCGCTGTACGCCAGTATGCCAGCGGTACTTCAGCGCTCGACATCGCCCGTTCTATTTCTGAAGGCCTGGCCCGTAAGGTGCTGGCTGCAGAGATCAATGGTGAAGTGTGGGATGCAACAAGACCCATTACACAGGATGCGGAATTCAAGCTGCTTACGTGGGATGATAAGGGAGGCAAATCCACTTTCTGGCATTCTTCCGCCCACCTGATGGCTGAGGCCATTGAAAGTATGTATCCCGGTGCTAAATTCTGGGTTGGACCACCGCTTGACAATGGTTTTTATTATGATGTGGACCTGGGAGATAACGCTATCACCGAGGAAGACCTGCGCAAGCTGGAAACCAAAATGACGGAACTGGCAAAGCAGAACAATCCTTATGTACGCAAGGAGATCGCCAAATCTGAAGCGGTTAATTATTTTACCGAGAAAGGCGATGAATATAAACTTGACCTGTTGCAGGGACTCGAGGACGGGGCCATCACTTTTTACACACAGGGAAATTTCACTGATCTCTGTCGAGGTCCGCACCTGCCAGCCACCGGTTTTATCAAAGCCATCAAACTTACCAATATTGCAGGAGCATACTGGAAAGGTGATGATAAGAATAAACAACTCACCAGGATCTATGGGGTAACCTTCCCTTCGCAAAAGCAACTGGATGAATACCTGCAGTTGCTGGAAGAAGCGAAAAAAAGAGACCACCGTAAACTCGGAAGAGAACTGGGTATCTATACCATGGATGATGATGTTGGCCAGGGACTGATCATGTGGATGCCTAATGGAACTGTGATCATTGAAGAACTAGAGAAGCTGGCTAAGGAAACCGAATCAGATGCAGGTTACAAAAGAGTGGTAACGCCTCATATTGCCAAGGAAAGCATGTACATCACCAGCGGGCATCTTCCTTATTATGCCGACAGTATGTACCCGCCGATGGAACTGGAAGGAGAGAAGTATTATCTCAGGTCCATGAACTGTCCGCACCACCATAAGATCTTCGCGGCGGAACCGAAAAGTTACCGCGACCTTCCTTACCGCATAGCCGAATACGGAACGGTGTACAGGTATGAGCAGAGCGGTGAATTGTTTGGACTGATGCGCGTGAGATGTCTTCATATGAACGACGCGCATATCTATTGCACCAAAGACCAGTTCAATGAAGAATTCAGGGCAGTGAACGAGATGTACCTGAAGTATTTTAAGATTTTCGGAATTGATAAATACGTGATGCGTCTTTCACTTCACTCACCCGAAAAACTCGGGGTGAAATATGTGAATGAACCTGAATTGTGGAAGGAAACAGAAGCCATGGTGCGCAATGTGCTGAAGGAATCCAACATTCCCTACATAGAAGTGCAGGATGAAGCAGCATTTTACGGTCCCAAGATTGATGTGCAGATCTACAGCGTGATCGGGCGTGAATTCACCCTGGCAACCAACCAGGTGGATTTCTCGCAGGGAAGGAGTTTCAAGCTGGAATATACCACGCAGGATAACAGTACCGATACCCCTCTCATCATTCACCGGGCACCGCTGGGCACGCATGAACGCTTTATCGGGTTTTTACTGGAGCACTATGCAGGGAAATTACCTCTATGGCTGGCGCCCCACCAGGTGAAGATCCTGCCGATATCCGACAAGTTCGGTGACTATGCAAAAGAACTGCTGCAAAAATTAAAAAAAGCGGATATTCGTGCTTCTGTTGACGACAGGCAGGAAAAGATTGGAAGGAAGATCCGTGATACAGAATTGATGAAAGTGCCTTACATGCTGGTGGTGGGTGAGAAGGAAATGAATGAGAAAAAAGTATCAGTACGTAAGCAGGGCAAGGGTGACCTGGGATCGAAGGATGTGGATGAACTGATCAGGGAGCTGACAGAAGAAATCAGGGAGAGAAAAGCGGAAGGATAAGCATTGCGAACTATATTGAATAATAATTTGATTCCCGGCATTAATAAAAACCAATAAACGAAAAGCGCCACATAGTTTACTGCATGCCGGCAGTACACGGTGGACAACAAATTATGGCATTACCAAACAGAGGAGGATTCAGACCCGGCGGTGGGTTCAACAGGGGACGGTTTGCTCCACGCAGAGAAGCAGAACACCGCATTAATCATCATATCAGGGTTCCGCAGGTCAGGTTAGTAGGCGACAACGTAACCGTTGGTGTTTATCCAACCCAGGAAGCAATGAAGATCGCGCAGGATCAGCAGTTAGACCTGGTTGAGATTTCTCCTCAGGCAGATCCGCCGGTTTGCAAGATCATTGACTATAATAAATTCCTTTACGACAAGAAGAAGAAGGAAAAGGAGATGAAGGCCAAGGCGAAGACCACCGAAATGAAGGAGATCCGCTTTACGCCGAATACGGATGATCACGATTTTGATTTTAAATCAAAACATGCCGAGAATTTTTTGAAAGAAGGCAATAAGGTCAAGGCCTATGTACAGTTCAAAGGCCGCGCCATCCAGTTCAAGGACAGGGGAGAGCTGTTGCTGCTCAAATTCGCCGACAGGCTCAAGGATTTCGGGCAACTGGAAAGCATGCCAAAGCTGGAAGGTAAAAGGATGCTGGCCATCTTCACCCCCAAGGGCGGTAAAAAACCGAAAGAACCCAAGCCCCACGCTTAAAATAGTACCGCAGCCCACGCTGTGGTTTTTTTTTGACCTCGGAGGTTACCTCCGAGGTTGATCTTTCTGAGAATTCCCATTCCGGATTTACGGCATTAAGCCCCAGCGGGGCGCATTTCAGTAACAATATATGATTTGATTAATCTGGCACATCGTAGAGTGGCACGTCAATGATTCTACCTTTGTTTATTACCAGAATCAAGAGGATTGAAATATCAATAGCAGCAACAATCCATTGCTATGAATCGAACCTATTGTTCGGAATTCACTAAACCTTTTTTATAACCACAGCCACCCAGCCCCAGCGGGGCGATATGTCAATAGAAACCCGTTTTCACCTGAGTTATCTCCACCGAGCCCCGTAGGGGCGGCATGTCAATGTCTCTACCCTGGTTTATTGACCC
Source organism: Bacteroidota bacterium (assembly GCA_023433755.1). Taxonomy (GTDB): domain Bacteria; phylum Bacteroidota; class Bacteroidia; order Chitinophagales; family Chitinophagaceae; genus Flavisolibacter. The sequence continues at coordinate 5,521 of JAEYUA010000137.1, forward strand.
AATCCAGAAGAATGAAATATCAATAGCAGCAACAATCCATTGCTATGAATCGAACCTATTGTTCGGAATTCATAAAACCTTTTTATACCCACAGCCACCCAGCCCCAGCGGGGCGATATGTCAATAGCAATACAGAACCTGTAGCGAGCACCACCGAGCCCCGTAGGGGTGGCATGTCAATGATCTACCTTAGTTCATTACAACAATCAAGAGGATTGAAATATCAATAGCTGCAACAACAATCTATTGCTATGATCGAACCAATGGTTCGGAATTCATAAAACCTTTTTTATAATTACAGCCACCCAGCCCCAGCGGGGCGATATGTCAGTAACAATCGAAGGCAAACGAATTTCAGTACCTCCGAGCCCTGTAGGGGCGTTATGCCAATGATTCTTCTCTGGTATTTGATGAATCCAATAGAACCATTTAAATTTCATTTATGGACATTGAATTTATCAGGAAAATCTGCCTCTCACTGCCTGCTACAACTGAGGACGTAAAATGGGAAAACAACCTGGTATTCTCTGTAGCGGCTAAAATGTATTGCATGGTTGCTCTCGACCCGCCTTTCAAATGTTCATTCAAGGTGGCCGATGAAGCTTACGAAGAACTTAGCCGCCAGCCTGGTTTTGCTCCCGCTCCTTACATGGCCAGGGCCAGGTGGGTCATGGTCAATAACCCGGCACTATTGAAGGGTAGCGAATGGGAAGCTTTCCTGGCCGGAAGCTATGAACTGGTGAAAGCCAAACTTACCAAAAAGACCAGGGCTGAACTGGGCATCTGAAAATTCCTTTCGTTATTCTCAACATAAGAAGCAAACAGTTAATTGCCTGGGAAAATGGGGGCAATTTTTAACGCAAAAAACGCAGTTTTCGCCTGAAAACACCTCCTTACACTAGTCCAAATCAATTACCTTCGCACTCCCCGAAAAAGGGCCATAGAACATGAAGAATATCCGGAATTTTTGCATCATTGCCCATATTGACCACGGTAAGTCCACCCTTGCTGACCGTCTTTTGCAGGTTACCAACACCATCAGCGAACGCCAGATGATGGACCAGGTGCTGGACGATATGGACCTTGAGCGCGAAAAAGGCATTACTATTAAGAGCCATGCCATCCAGATCAACTATAAACAAAACGGGCAGGATTATATCCTCAACCTGATCGATACCCCCGGGCACGTTGACTTTAGCTATGAAGTGAGCCGGGCACTGGCCGCATGCGAAGGCGCTCTCTTGCTTGTAGATGCTACACAGGGCATCCAGGCTCAAACCATTTCCAATTTATACCTGGCCATCGAAAATGACCTCGAAATCATTCCCGTGATCAACAAGATTGACATGGATGGGGCCATGATAGAAGAAGTGAAGGACCAGATCATTGAACTGATCGGCTGCAAACCGGAAGACATCCTGCTTGCCAGCGGACGTACCGGCATCGGTGTTGAGGGTATCCTCGAAGCCATCGTTGAAAGAATTCCTTCACCGAAGGGCAATGCGGATGCTCCCCTGCAGGCGCTGATCTTCGATAGTGTATTCAATAGTTTCAGGGGAATTATTGTTTACTACAGGATCCTGAATGGTTCTCTTAAAAAAGGCGACAAGGTAAAATTTGTTTCCACCAACCAGGAATATGAAGCAGATGAAGTCGGCATCCTGAAACTTGGTCTTGAACCCAAGAAAGAAGTTTTCGCTGGTGATGTGGGCTACATCATCACCGGTATCAAAAATGCCAAGGAAGTAAAAGTGGGTGATACCATCACCAATGCACTCAATCCGACAAAGGAAATCATCAAAGGATTCCAGGAAGTGAAACCCATGGTGTTCGCAGGGATCTTCCCAGTGAATACAGATGAATTTGAAGAGCTGCGCGACTGCATGGATAAATTGCAGCTCAATGATGCTTCTCTCACCTTTGAGCTGGAAACTTCGCAGGCCCTCGGCTTTGGTTTCCGTTGTGGTTTCCTTGGACTGCTTCACATGGAGATCATCCAGGAAAGGCTGGAGCGGGAATTCAACCAGACCGTGATCACCACGGTTCCCAACGTAAGCTTCATTGCTTATACCACCAAAGGTGAAAAGGTGATCGTGAACAACCCTACGCAAATGCCTGATCCCGTTAAGATCGACAGGATCGAAGAACCTTTTATCAAAGCACAGATCATTACCAAACCGGAATATATCGGTAACATCATGACCCTCTGCCTTGGCAAACGTGGCATACTTATCAACCAGAGTTACCTCACGCCAACAAGGGTGGAACTGGGATTTGAAATGCCATTGACCGAGATCGTTTTTGATTTCTACGACAAGCTGAAATCACAGACCAGGGGATATGCATCGTTTGACTATCATCCTATCGGTTACCGGGAAGCCGATATTGTAAAAATGGACATCCTGCTGAACAATGATAAGGTGGATGCCCTCAGTGCCCTGATCCACCGCGGCAAGGGACAGGATTTTGGCCGCAAGCTTTGCGAGAAACTTAAAGAGCTGGTGCCACGCCAGCAATTCCAGATCGCCATACAGGCCGCAATCGGCGCCAAAATTCTCGCCAGGGAAAACATTTCAGCCATGCGCAAAGACGTTACCGCCAAATGTTATGGAGGTGATATCAGCCGTAAAAGAAAGCTCCTGGAAAAACAGAAAGAAGGTAAAAAGAGAATGCGCCAGATAGGAAACGTGGAAGTGCCGCAGGAAGCTTTCCTGGCGGTACTTAAGTTGGATTGATCAGTTAGCAAGCAAAGCCTTCCATGTAAGCCATACATTTTCCGCGCTGAACTTTTTTACGTTTTTCATAGCGTTTTCACGCATGCGGTCCCGCTCTTCATTATTCATGAGCAGTTGAAGGATGGCTTTCTCCATTGTACCCGTATCGAAAGGTGGTACCAGTATTCCATCTTCCCCATTGGTGATAATGTGCCGAGGGCCTGTAGGACAATCAAACGCAATACAGGGCAGGCCATTACTCATGGCTTCTATGAGTACCAGTCCGAATGGCTCCTGCCTTGAGGTCATTACATAGATTGAAGCCTGCTGGTAATCCAAAGCTTCCAAAGGTTTTTCTGGTGCTTGCAGGATCAGTTTATTCTGAAGTCCTCGTTCCTTAATCTCCTTTTGCAAAACATTTTCCAGTTCACCTTCACCTATGATGATCCATTTCCATGATGGATAAGCCGCAAGAACTTTCTGCGCTATGGCGGGGATCAAATCCATTCCTTTTCTTTCGATCAGCCAGCCAACAGTAAGAATAATGGATTCCTGTTTACGTTCAATCAATGGCATTCCTGTGATGAAATTGGGCATCACCCCGGTGTGGCAACCCATCTTTTCAAACCAGGGTTGTTCATCAGGATTATAAACCAGTACGGACCTGAGCTTGGGATAAGCAAGCCGGATCATCCATTGCCAGAAACTGTTTTTTTTCAGCCAGTGATAATGATGGTGTTCCCAGCTAAATACCCTGTATTTTTTATGAAGACCTGTAAATATACAGGCCACGGCAAAAGGGTAGTCCGTTGCGATGATGGCGAAAGGATCAAGACCGGTGATCAGTTTTTTCAGTGCACTGAATTCTTTCAGCATGAAAATTTTCCTGCTTACCGGGTTTCCTTTTTTTGTGATCCCGAAAAACCATTTCTTATGTATGAAACGGATACGCGGATCAATGGGATAAAAACTCTGCCCTGTTTCATCCATAACGATGATGGTCACCCTAAAACCATGCTCCAGTTGAAGATGAGCCGCATTCAGGTTAGCGCGCTCTGTGCCCCCAGGCTGGTGCAGTCCTGAACATAACCAAACGATATGTTTTGATTCAGGCTCCGACATCTTTTTTGATAATTCTTTTCAATGCTGCACGTGCTGAAAAATATAATTTTCTTGCAGGAGTAAGATAGGTGTTTATAAAACGGAATTCTCTCTCAAAAACATCACCCTGCCTTATGGAGGCATCGATCACCTCATGGTAAATCTTAAGTCGCTCTGGAACTGTAACAGAGGGATGGAGTTGATCCAATACTGTACTGGTGTGCTGGCCTATACCTTTACCCATGGCCAGGTTTTGGAGCAACTGGATAATAGCTGTGGCAAAAGCCTGCTTGTTTTCCGGGCTTACAATCAGCGCGGATTTCCCCTGCTCAAAAAGATAAGCGGCACCCGTTGTAGCGGTCAGGATCATGGGCTTCTGCAGGGCCGATGCTTCAATGGCAACATAGCTGAAGGTTTCCCATACACTTGGAATGATTACCAGCGAAGCTGCAGCCAGCGCCTTCAAAGTTTCTTCATGTGTTTTTTCACCCAGCCAGATAAAATTTTTATTCCAGATCTCCTGGTAATGCCTGGCCAGGAAAACTGACATTAATTCGCCTGTTGGAGCCGTGTAACTATCATAGCCGATCCAGTGCATCACAAACGAGGGATCCTTACGTACGATTTCTTCCACTACTGCCGCCATATAAATTGCCCCTTTCGTTGCCTGCAGACCGCCAACAACAAGAGGGGGCGCAGATTCAGATGTTGGATATTGTGCTTCGAGCCCGCTCCACGGAGCCCGAATCAGTTCAACTCTTCTTTTGATATTTTCTTCCAGGGAAGACTGGTTCAATGTGCTGTGTGCCAGTACACGATTCGCATAGCGGAAGGAAAGCGACTCAAGTTGTTTCAGCAGTTTTGTATGGTCCGTTTCTGAAAAATTACTGTAGGACTGCAATTGAAGCAAAGCGCTGTTGGCGGTCACCACATAGGGAGGAATGAAAGGATGCAGCAGGAAAAATCCCAGGCCTCCATAATCTGAAACTTCGATGATATCGATCCGGTTACCCCGCGCATTCTGGATAAGCCATTCACGTACACACATGCCCATGGCCAGCCAGTGAGGTGCATCGTGACCACCTGGCCGGAAATAAACTTTATAGCGCTGGTAATATTTATTATAATCCTTATGAAGTCTTATTACTGTTATTCCGTTTTCCTGCGCAACCTCATCTTCCCCGTTTCCTTTCCCTGCACATAACACGATCACTTTATGGCCCGCAGCAGTAAGTATACGGGAGAGATGCCGGTAGAAAATACCAACACCTCCAATATCAGGTGGAAAATTATCGGTTACCAGGCAAATGGTCATAATCGTAATTTCTGAAGCTGCAAAGCAATAATATCATATCCGTTTTGAAAGCAGTGGTAACCTTTGTTCTTTAAAAGATTTACAGCAGTCTTTCCATCATCACGTGAAAGATTAATGATCTCAAAACGAACCATTGACGGCTGCATTGAATCCAGGTCAGCCAGTTTGAGTATTTCCAGGTCAAATCCTTCCGCATCGATCTGCAACAGGTCAACCGGCAACATAAAATTATTTTCCGAGATGATGTCCATCAGTTTCGCCGCATTCACCTGCTGGCGGATGATGTCACCGGAAGGAATTCCTGATTTCAGATGATGAGCGGGATCAACAGATGCAATTCCTTTGACCCAGTTTGCATAAAGTTGCGCTTTCCCGGGATCAACCCTGTACAAATCAATGCTGCTTGCACCCGGATGCACAGCTTTATTGATGGCGATGACCTCCGGGTTATAAGAGTAATTTTTTTGCAATTCTTCAAACAGATCGGGGAGGGGTTCTATCACCAATCCTCTTGCCTTTCTTTTTTTGAGGAAGCCAGATAAAAAATCATGACTTACACCGTCATTGGCGCCCACCTGTACAAAAGAAAATGCTGCTCCTTCCGTGTAGTTTTTTTCCAGAATTTTTTCGAATGACAGCAATTGTATCCTGTTCTTCAAAGGGATTTCGAAAATGATCTTGTGCAGCAGGAATTTTATGGTATTGGTCAGACTAGGATTCATGATGAACAATATCTATTTGCGGCACATAGATGCGGTTCCATTCAGCTTCCATCAGGTGGCCGCTGCCATACACATCAGTTTCTTCAATGGTGAAGCTGAATGCATCATAGAGACATTCATAATAATGCTGCACATCTCCAAAATACAAATTCACATGATAGCTACCCGGTGCATACAGGTTCAGCCGGGGTAACAGAAGGGAGAGACTGCCTGTTTTTCCTTTGACAAGTTTCAGTTTTTTTCCAAAATGTTTTGAGTTCAGTCCAATCAGCGCATTTTGCTCATTGTCCTTGATCACGATGCCCACATCGGGATCAACCAGGTCGAGCGTATTGAGATATTCCAGTTTTACTTCCAGGTCACTACCTGGAATGAAAGTTTCAGCAGGCTGACCGTTTACAAGAAGCGATGCCTGCAACAGGCCTTCGCCTTCCTTGATCTTATTTGGATGGTTTTTCAGATCGAAGACTGAACTTCCTTTCTTTTCCACTGCCATGGCAAACTGGCTGGTATAAAACCGGATGGCATCCTGCACCGTTCCTTCGTACACCAGTTCTCCTTCCCTTAACACGATTGCTTTGGTACATAGCCTTTGAACCGCTGCCAGGTTATGGCTCACAAAAAGTATGGTACGATGGTCCTGCCGGCTCACTTCTTCCATCTTGCCTATGCATTTTTGCTGGAACTCAAGGTCACCTACAGCCAACACTTCATCTATCAGCAGGATTTCAGGTTCCAGGTGGGCAGCAACGGAGAAGGCTAACCGCAATTGCATGCCGCTGCTGTATTGTTTGAGGGGAAGATCAATGAAGGAGCGGATGCCGCTGAATTCAATGATATCTTCCTGCTTCGATTCAATTTCATGTCTTTTCAGTCCGAGTATGGATCCATTTAAAAATATATTTTCCCTGCCGGTTAGTTCAGGATGAAAACCCGTGCCCACTTCGAGCAGGCTCGCCACACGTCCATTCAATTCCACGCGTCCGGATGTAGGTGGTGTTATGCGGCTGAGGATCTTCAGCAAGGTGCTTTTACCGGCGCCATTGGCCCCAATCACTGCCAGTCTTTCCCCTTTGTTGATGGTGAGACTGATCTCCTTCAGCGCATAAAAATCAGCATCCCGCCGGCGTTTGAGGAAATTGGAAAAATAATCTGTCACCACATCCCGAACAGAAATATAAGGAGCCGCCGTTCTGTGGCGGTATTTTTTAAAAAGCTGCTGGATGATGATTGCTTTTTTTTCCATCAGGCGAGATCTGCAAAACGGGATTCTGCTTTTTTGAAATAAATGAACCCGGCAATAGCCAGGATTATTGAAATGATTAAACCGGTATAAATGACCAGACTGTCTGCTTCACCTGTAAATCCCCACCTGAAAATTTCGATCGCACCATTCACAGGGTTCAGTGAAAGCAGGTACCTGAGCCAGTCCTGGCCCATGCTGCGAAGGGGATAAACCACTTGTGAAGCAAAGAACATGAATTGCAACATGAAAGGAACCACGTACCTGAAATCACGGTAGCGTACATTGAGCGCCGAAAAAAAACTTCCCAATCCGAATGCGCTGATCATAACCATCCCAACTGCTGCGGGTATACTGAGAATGGCATCCAGGCCCGGGCTTTCTCCCTTGATGAAACAAAAGACCAGGAATACAACAAAAGCGATCATAAAGTCGAAGAAAGCAACCACCAGGGAAGATGCGGGAATGAGAATGCGTGGAAAATAAATTTTCCTGATCATGGAGGCATGACTCAAAATACTTTCCGAAGCATTGGCAACCCCGCCATAAAAAAGATTCCAGAGCAGAAGTCCTGAAAATACAAAGACCTCGTAGGACTGGCTTCCGATGTCAACTTTAAGGTTACGTGAAAAGATAAAGGTAAACAGCAGCATCAGCGAAATGGGCTGTAGTAATGCCCAAAGAATGCCCAGGCTCGTCTGCTTGTATTTTACCTTGATATCGCGCCAGGTAAAAAAATAAAGAAGCTCACGGAATTTCCAGAGCTCTGCAAAGCCTGGTGCAAATGATGCGGGTGGTTCTATGATGGTCTGATGCTTTTCCAAATTTTACCTTGTGGTAAAGATAGGAAAGCAGTTAAAAGAAGTAAAAACCTAGCGCCGGTTGTCCTTCTTTTTATTTTTTTCGGATTGCTGCCTCAGTTTTTCCTCATTCGTATTGCCATTTCCGTCCTTGATAGGATCAGGTACAGGCGCCTGCCCATCTTCCAGTCTTTCATTGAACACCTTGTCAATATGTACCCACTTACCATTTTCCCATTTGAATCCTTCATAATCGCCATCGGGCACGAATGTGTATGCCAGTTCAGGTTCATCGGATTCAGAAATCAGGTGGTCCACCAGTATGATGCCCAGGTCAGGTTCATAATTGAACA
>JAEYUA010000158.1 GCA_023433755.1 Bacteroidota bacterium
CATTTTGCATGTAACGGTGAATGGTAAACGAAAAAGCAACCGCCTGGTTTGCCCGGCCAGCCTCTCCAGCTTCAGCTTCTGATCATTTCATCTGAAGGTCTGTTACCAGCGGGTAATGGTCGGAATACAATAACTCTGGTTTGTCAAACTGCAAGACATCGAATTTTTTATCAGCCAGAATATAGTCGATGCGTAACGTAGGTGAAATAAAACGGAAAGTTCTTCCAATGCCTGAACCCTTTTTTATGAATGCGTCCTGTAGCCGGTTTCCTTTCACTTTGAAATAGGTATATGAATTGGGTATATCGTTAAGGTCGCCACTTATGATTACGGGATGAGCAGTATTATTTACCAGGCTGGCAAGCAAATTTGATTGGGAGGCCCGTAAGACATTTCCTCTTTTGATTTTTTTAAAAATATTAGTAGACGGATCTAATTTTCCAGGTTCAACATAAGTTGAGCGATTAATCCGCGGAGATTCGAAATGTACATTGAATATCCTGATCTTACTTCCCTTAAAATCGATATCTGCAAAACTAAATCCTTCCGCATTACTTTGATCGGGCGGTGGGAAAAAAGCTGTATCTAAAATAGGATAACGTGAAAAGATCATTAATCCTGTTTGAAAGGTGCCGTTATATATATTATGATAAGGTGAAAAATAATAATACGGATACCCCATCTTCTTTATTGGTTCGATATTATCAGGATAAAATCTGGATGAATTGCATTGAAAAAATTCCTGAAAACAAAGTACGTCGGCATCCTGTAACTGCACATGGTCTAACATTATGTTACGGAAACTATTCTCGGATTTGTTGTACATTGAATTCTTATTTTCAGACCATTGGCTCACATTCCATGATAGAAGTCTTATAGATTCTTCTTCTTTTAATTCCTGAAAGTCTGCGGGCAGCCGGAAGGCAAACAATGCGCTGATCTGCTGGAAACTGATGATCAAAGCCAGCAGCGGTAGTAATGCCCATTTTGATCTCAATAACAAACAGATGACCAGGCAAAGGAGGACGGCCAGTAATAAAAAAGGGTAGGACAACCCCAGGAAGGCGATGAACCAGAAACGGCCGGCATCCAGGAAAGGAACAAGCGCTACCAGCAAAAAAACAAATACGATAAGGATGTGAATGATAATAATGAACAGACGAATTCCTTTCTTGCGCACTGGCTTCATGCAGTCAGTTTATTTTTTGATTAGGAAATATAAAACCTGCAACTGATCATTCATCATCCATCTCGTCAATGATTTCCTGGCTGGGCCTGATCAGTACTTTGTCTATCCGGTGGCCGTCCATATCTATAATCTCAATTTCAAAACCTCTCCAGGTCAATTTGTCACCGGTTTGTGGGATCCTTTCGAGTTCATGAAGAATGCAGCCTGCAAGTGTGTCGAAATCAAATTCCACTTCACTCGCCCAGTCAGCCTTGCCAAACCTGCTCAGGAAATCATAAAAGGGGATCTGCGCGTCAATCAGGAAAGTGCCGTCTTCCCTGGCTATAATCTCGTAATCTTCAATACCGGTTTGCGGAATGTCACCTACAATAGCTTCCAGGATATCATTCAGGGTGATCATACCTTGCAGACTTCCGTATTCATCCACAATAAAACAGGAATGTTTTTTGGTTTCCTTGAATTTTTCCATCACCTGGTAAGCCGTATTGTTTTCAGGAACAAACATGGCTGGTTGAACAATATCCCTGAAGAGCATAAAATCATCAATGATATACAGATCTTTTATGGATACCATTCCCTTGATATTGTCAATATTGCCATCACAAATGGGATAGACCGAATGAGGTTCTCTTACGATCTTTTCCCTGATCTTCTCCTCGTTGTCATTCATGTCAAACCAGATGATATCGCTCCGGTGGGTCATGAGTGACGTGATGTTCCGGTCACCCAGGTGAAAGATTCTTTCAATCAGTTCTTTTTCTTCTTCTTCTATTGAGCCCGACTCCGTTCCTTCAATGATGATGGCTTTAATTTCATCTTCGGTAACACTGTCATCCTTGGTATTGCGGATGTTGAATATTTTAAAAATCAGGTTGCTGGTACGGTTCAGCAGCCATACAATAGGATGGGTGAAGCGGGCAAAGCCTTTCATGGGTCCGGCTACTGCCTTGGATATGGCTTCAGCATTCAACAGTCCGATACGTTTGGGAATTAACTCCCCGAAAACAATAGAGAGAAAAGTTACAATGATTACGATGAGCGTAGTGGAAATAGTTTGCGCGTAGGGCTGTAGAAAACTTACCTTTTCAATGAAAGGCCTGAGGTTATTACTGAATTTATCTCCTGAATAAACACCCGTCAGGATGGCAATCAGCGTGATGCCAATCTGGGCTGCAGATAAAAAGATCTCGGGGTTATTGGAGAGTTTCAGGGCCACACCGGCTTTTTTATCTCCTTTCTCGGCCATGGATTCCAGCCTAGCCTTGCGGGCTGAAACCAGCGCGATTTCCGACATGGTAAATAATCCATTCAACACAATCAAACCGACCAATATGAAAATTTCCATTTATGCTATTTGATGATCCAGGTTAAAACTTCCCCATTTCCGGTGAAAAGCCCAGGAAGTTAAAATACCTACAATAATGCCAAGCATGGCGCCACCCAATACATCCAGGGGATAGTGAACACCAACATAGACCTGTGCATAAGCGATAAAAAAAGCCCAGGCAAATCCCAGGTACATCCATCCTCTTAACACACCCCGGAAAGTGATAAAAGCAAATGTAGCTATGCCAAAATGATTCGCGGCATGATTGGAAACAAAACTATAACTGCCGGAACATTGCTTGAGCAGTAATCTCACATGGCCAATCATATCCGGATCAACGCAGGGTCGGTCGCGGTCAACCAGGAGCTTGATCCTGAATCCCGTCATATCGATAATGGCCACCGTCAGGATAAATCCTATACTCCACCACCAGCCTTTTTTACCGAAATTCAGGGTCATGAATACCAGTACGAAAATGTAAAGGGGAGCCCAGAAAACCGAGTTGCGCAAATAGGGGAAAACCGTATCAAAAACCGGGTTGGTGAGCTGGCTGTTCAGGATTTTGAACAGGTTTTGATCCCAATCCACCAGTCTCTGCATTAAAGATCCACCATCCGCCAGGAAAAACATGGGGCAAAAGTAAGCGAAGAACTTGCCTTCTTTAGCGAATAAGTGGCGGTATTCACAGTAAAATTTAGTTTTTTTGCCCTATACTTTTCCATCTAAACATTTTACCCGTTCATGCTCCTGCGTTACCGCATGCCCAAGACCTTACTCTGGGTCTTTAACCTGTTGATCATCTTCGTGATGATGTTTACCACCTACAGGCTGGTGACCCTGATGGCATTCATGCCCGAGGATGAAGCCTGGACGGACATGCTTCCTTCCTTATTTCTTGGACTTCGTTTCGACCTGCGCTGGATCAGCATGATCCTGCTGCCAATCATCATAGCCAGCCTGATCCCTGGATTTTCTCCTTTTTATTCCTTACGTAACCGGAAGATCTGGACCTGGTACCTGGCGGTCATGACTTTTATCGTGATCTTTTTCTTTGCAGCCGACTTCGGTGCTTTTTCTTATAACCGCACCCGTCTCGGTGCCAGTGCGCTTAATTTCGTGGAAGACCCCGGCATTTCTGCCAAAATGTTATGGCAGTCCTATCCCATCATGTGGATGCTGCTGGGACTTTTTGTTGCTGTACTCCTGCTCCGTCACATGTTCCGCAAGATGCATGTAAACGTTGTTACCAAAACTGATGGGAAGGGCATCCGCTACAGCCGTAAATGGTTCATTGGCGCTATTTTCTTTTTTGCATTTTTCGTTCATGGCAATGTGGGTACCGAGCCGCTCAAATGGAATACGGCTTTCCGGTTCAACAATAGTTTCAAATCTTTCCTGGCATTGAATCCCCTGCAGAATTTTTTCTATACACTCAAACTCAGGAGAACAGATTATGATGAGTCGGCAGCCAGGGCTTATTTCCCGGTGATGCAAAACTGGATGGGATTCAGCAAAAATGAATTTTCCTATAAAAGAACCATAGCTCCGGCGCCCGGGTCGCTCAAAACAAGGCCTAATGTGGTTCTGGTGATGTGCGAATCATTCAGTATGTACAAAAGCAGCCTGAGTGGGAATAAACTGAATACCACACCGTATTTTAAATCGATTGCAGACAGCAGTATCTTTTTTGAAAGATGCTTCACACCGCATTTCTCCACGGCACGCGGATTGTTTGCCACGCTTACTGGCATACCCGATGTGCAACGCTCCACTTTTTCAACTCGTAATCCCAATGCCCTTGACCAGCATACCATCATCAATGATTTCGAAGGCTATAAAAAATATTATTTCCTGGGCGGTAGTCCCAGTTTCAACAATTTCGAAGGCCTGGTGAAGAACATTACCGACGTGGAAATGCATGTGGAAGGAAAGTTCGAACAGGAACCTGTGGATGTTTGGGGCATATCTGACAAAAATTTATTTCTTGAGGCCAACGAAGTTTTTGCAAAGCAGGACCAGCCTTTTTTTGCTATCGTGCAAACGGCAGATAACCACCGGCCCTTTACCATACCACGGGAGGACCTTGATAAATTTGAGCAGAAGGAAGTAAGCAAGGAAGAACTGAAAAAATACGGGTTTGAATCGTTGCAGGAATACAATGCATTCCGCTATGCTGATTTCTGCATCCAGACCTTTATGGAAGCAGCCAAAAAAGAAAAATATTTCAGCAATACCATTTTCGTTTTCATAGGAGACCATGGCGTATCAGGTGATGCCACCAGTATTTACCCGGATGTGTGGACAGATGAGCGGCTTACCGAAGAACACGTACCACTGGTTTTTTATGCGCCCGGTTTGCTGCAACCACAGAAAAGAAAGGAAGTGGTATCCATGATTGATGTGCTGCCTACTATTGCCGGCATTTCAGGCATATCTTATACCAATACCACAATGGGTCGCGACCTGATCAATGGACCTTCAGTAAATAACGGGGCTTTTATTATTTATCACGATGAAGGCAGGATTGGTATGGTAACTGACCAGTACTACTTTACAAAGAACCTGAACTTTAACCGGGAAGAGGTACACCTGATGGATCCCTCTATCAAATTCACCGCGCATGAGCTGGATTCTATTAAAAAGAAAATGACCATCATTACCAGCGCTTATTATGAAACCGCCAAATGGCTGCTGGTGCACAATAAAAAATAAAATTATTTTTTGGCAACGATGATCATGCGTGGAGCAGATCTCACATCATAGGCATTCAGTTCATAATCTCCGAATACTTCGGTCACCTGCATTTTCTGGAATGAAAGCATATCGGTAAAATCTCCCAGGCTGAATTTGGCTACTTTTTCCGTGAATACCCGCGGTTGGTCAAGCGAGGGATCATGAATGCTGATCTTTTTATAAAAATGATCCTGGTCCATCCAGCGGTGGATTTCATACCTGGTTTCACCCAGTTGCCTGGTTTCATCGTGAACCAAGTGGTCCTCTACGAAATGGACATTCAGGTAATCAAATACGATAATACCCCCGGGTTTGAGACTATTGGCGAACGTTCTTATAGCATCATCATGCTCTCTCCGGGTACGGAAGTAACCGAAAGATGTAAAAAAATTAAAAGCGTAATCAAAATAGTTAATCCATGCAGGCAGGCGCATATCGTGCTGGTAAAAATGCAGGTTTTCATTTTCCATCTCCTTAGCCTTCATGATGCTGTCAAATGACAGGTCAATGCCTGTAACATTCAGGCCTTTTTCTGAAAGGTATTTACTATGGCGCCCTTTGCCACAGGCTATGTCCAGAACGCCTGAGCCAGGTGCGGGCGCAAGATGCCCGATCAGCCGGTCAATGAATTTTTCTGCTTCCGCCTCATCTCTGTCAAAATAAAGTTTATGATAGAATTCCGAGTTGAACCAATCCTGGTACCATTCCTTCATTGCCTGTTTTTAGCAAAAGTAAAGGCATTCGATTGTTAATAGCCGGGGAGGCTTCGACTGTAAAACCGTATTTTTGCTACCCGAAATTTTTTGGAACTAAAATCTGTTTTGTGGCATTGATCAAGAGCATCTCCGGAATCAGGGGTACAATAGGGGGCAAACCCGGAGCATCTTTAACTGCATTGGACATCGTGAAATTCACCGCGGCGTATGGAAACATAATCGCCGAAAGAAGGGAAGATAAATCACAGTCTGCCAGCATCGTAGTAGGCAGGGATGGCCGCATCAGCGGGGAAATGGTAAGCCAGTTGGTGATCAATACCCTGCTGAGCCTGGGTGTGAATGTAGTAGACCTGGGCCTTTCCACCACACCAACGGTGGAACTTGCGGTGAAGGCTGAAAGTGCCGATGGTGGCATCATCATTACGGCCAGCCATAACCCGAAAGAGTGGAATGCACTCAAACTGCTCAACCGGGAAGGTGAATTCATAGATGCTGAAACCGGTGCGGAGGTATTGGAAAGAGCAGCCAACGAAGAACTTGGCTTTGCCAGCGTTGACAAACTGGGTAAAAGAATGGTAAATGATAACTGGATGCAGCGTCATATTGATATGGTGTTGCAATATCCACTCATTAATAAAGAAGCCATTGCTGAAAAAAATTATAAAGTAGTGGTTGACTGTATCAACTCCACGGGGGCACTCATTGTTCCGCAATTGCTGGAAGCTTTGGGTGTAACAGATGTGATTGTATTGAACGGCGAGGTCAATGGCAAGTTTGCGCACAATCCCGAACCGCTCCCTGAAAATCTCAATACACTGAGTAATGAAGTGGTGAAACAAAAGGCGGATTTTGGTATTGCTGTGGATCCTGATGTAGACCGTCTTTGTTTTGTTTGTGAGGACGGAAGTATGTTCGGTGAAGAATATACACTTGTTGCTGTTGCGGATTATGTGCTTGCCAGCAGGGTAGGTAACACGGTCAGTAATATGAGCAGCACCAAGGCGCTCAAAGAAGTCACGCAGAAAAATGGTGGGCAATATCATCCCTCCGCTGTGGGTGAGGTGAACGTGGTGAAAAAAATGAAGGAAGTGAATGCAGTGATTGGCGGTGAAGGAAACGGTGGTATTATTGTTCCTGATTTTCATTACGGAAGGGATGCGCTGATCGGTATTGCGCTATTCCTTTCGCATTTTGCCGGTTTTAAAAAAGGCTTGAAATCCTTCCGCGGAAATTATCCTGATTATTTTATCTCCAAGAATAAGATTGAACTGGAGAACGGGGTGGATGTGAAACCCATATTTGAAAAGATCCAGAAAAAATATAAGAATAACCCGATCAATACAGAAGACGGATTGAAGATCGAATTCGATTCTGACTGGGTGCACCTGCGCACTTCCAATACGGAGCCGATCATCAGGATCTATGCGGAGAGTAATTTTGAAACCACGGCTAATAATATCGCTAAGAGGTTGATGCAGGATATTAGGGAGTGTAGTTGAGAAAGAGAAACAGAAACAGAAAGAGTGCGGAGGGTGGGGAGTAGCAGGGATGAAAAGTTCTTATTAATTTGCACAGGCTCTGCTATTGCGCGATTGCTGCATCATGAAAATTTTTGCTATGTACAATGCCACTATGAACGAGGTGAAAGAACCAGTTGCTCCCATTGCTTCCAACCAGAGGATCTATTTTGACAATGCGGCCACTACCGCCCTGGATAAAGAAGTACTGGATGCCATGCTGCCTTACATGACCGAACATTTTGGTAATCCTTCCTCCATTTATTCTTATGGACGTGAGACCAGGCTCGCTATTGAGAATGCCCGTAAATCCGTTGCCAGGAATCTTGGCGTGAAACCCGGTTCGATATTCTTTACAAGTGGAGGTACAGAAAGTAATAACACAGCCATCGCGGCTTCCATCCGGGACCTGGGCTGTACCCATATCATCACTTCCCCCATTGAGCATCATGCAGTGCTGCACACCGTTGAACATTATGGCGCTGACCGCCATGTGTCAACCAGCTTTGTGGCTTTGAAAGAAGACGGGCATGTAGATCTTCAAAACCTGGAAGACCAACTGAAAGAGTACACCATGGCCGGCAAAAAATGCCTGGTCAGCCTTATGCACGCCAATAACGAGATCGGTGTGCTGCTGCCCATTAAAAAAGCCGGGGAGATCTGCCAGAAATACGCTGCCATTTTTCATTCTGACTGTGTGCAGACCGTAGGTCATTATCCATTGAACCTGGGAGAGCTTTATGTTCACTTTATCAGTGGTGCTGCCCATAAATTTCACGGTCCAAAGGGAACCGGTATCCTGTACGTCAACGAAAATGTGAATATCAAACCTTTCATTTTCGGTGGAGGACAGGAAAGAAATATGAGAGCGGGAACGGAGAATGTATATGGTATTGTTGGTTTCGCGAAAGCACTGGAGATCGCCATGCGTGATTACGAAACAACAAGTCACTATATCAATGACCTTAAGCATTATATGATCGCGCAGCTCAAGGCGAATTTCGACGTCAGTTTCAACTGTGGTCCCAATTCTCTTTATACGGTGCTGAGTGTTTGTTTTCCACGGAATGAAAAAACAGAGTTCCTGCTGATGAACCTCGACATCCATAATGTATGCGCTTCGGGTGGTTCGGCATGCAGCAGCGGGGCAGACGCGGGTTCGCATGTAATGAAAGCGCTCAATAAAAACGACCAGCACATCACCATCCGTTTTTCCTTCAGCAAATACAATACAAAAGAGGAAGTGGATGCGGTTATCTCAAGACTGAAGGAACTGGTCTGATCATCTTTTACTTGCACTTCCTGAAACGAATTATGCTCCTGCATATCCCTTTGTTAAAGGTTATGAGGTTTGGCCCGGCTTCTTTATTTTTGCGGCCACTCAAACTTTACCATGGAAGCGATCCAGGCCATCATAGATTTTATCCTGCATATTGACGATCACCTGGTGCGGATCGTAAGTGATTATAAAACCTGGACCTACCTGATCCTCTTCCTGATCATTTTCGCGGAGACAGGGTTTGTGGTTACGCCATTCCTTCCTGGTGACTCACTGCTTTTCGCCGCCGGGGCAATCATTGCCAACCCGGCAAGCGGACTTAATATCCTCCTGATGTGTCTTTTGCTAATCATTGCAGCCATCCTGGGTGACCTGGTCAACTATCATATCGGGAAATATATTGGTCCCAAAGCTTTCAGCGGGAGATACCGTTTCCTGAAAAAAGAATACCTGCAAAAGACCCAGGCTTTCTATGATAAATACGGTGGAAAAACAATCATCTATGCCCGCTTTGTTCCTATCGTACGCACTTTCGCTCCTTTCATAGCCGGTATCGGAACCATGAGCTATAAAAAATTCGCATCGTACAATGTGATCGGGGGCGTTCTCTGGATCTCCAGCTTTCTTTTCCTGGGATATTTTTTCGGGGGCATCCCGGTGATCAAGGACAATTTTTCCTACGTCATCTTCGGTATCATCATTCTTTCCATCCTGCCGCCGGTGATTGAATTGATCAGGGAGAAAAGGAAGAAAGCAGCTAATAGCTAATGGCCATTGGCCAATGGCTTATAAATACCTAACCGGGTTTCTCCTCCTTGCCTGGATATACCTCTTCATATTCATGATAAAGGCCAGTACCATGTAGATCACAATGGGTGAGCCGAGGGTGAGCAGCGAAATGTACATAAACCACATACGGATGCGGCTGGTAGCAATGCCGATCTTGTCACCAATTGATGTAAGCACGCCAAAAGCCTGCCACTCAATGAAGTTTTTAAAGCGGTTCATAGCGCTAAAGTAAATTTTTTTGTCCATACCGCGAAGCACCAAAACCTTTAATCTTAAGCGGTTTTAAGTAACTTTGCCACACTTTTAAAACGGGTGAGCAATGCTATACCCGTTTGATCTAAAATTTTTTGATTATGCTTTTTGACCTGGATCTGATAAAGAAAGTATATACTGAACTTCCTCTGAAAATCGCTTCCGCAAGGAAACTTCTGAACCGTCCCATGACCCTGGCTGAAAAAATCCTTTATGCCCACAGCTATAAACCTGCTACCCGCATGTACGAAAGGGGAAAGGATTATGTGGATTTTGCACCGGACCGTGTAGCCATGCAGGATGCTACCGCCCAGATGGCGCTTTTGCAATTTGATACCTGCGGCCGCGAAAGAGTGGCGGTTCCTTCCACCGTGCATTGCGATCACCTGATCCAGGCAAAAGTAGGAGCCAAAGAAGATCTTGACACCGCAATTGATACAAACAGGGAAGTATATGATTTCCTTGCTTCCATCTCCAATAAATACGGCATTGGTTTCTGGAAACCCGGGGCCGGCATCATTCACCAGGTAGTGCTGGAGAATTATGCTTTTCCCGGTGGCATGATGATCGGTACCGATTCGCATACCCCTAATGCAGGGGGCCTTGGTATGATCGCCATTGGAGTTGGTGGTGCTGACGCAGTGGATGTGATGGCAGGCCTTCCATGGGAATTAAAAATGCCCAAGCTGATCGGTGTAAAACTTACCGGGCGCATGAATGGATGGACCTCTGCGAAAGATGTGATCCTGAAAGTAGCCGGCATTCTCACGGTTAAAGGTGGAACCGGAGCTATTGTTGAATATTTTGGTGAAGGTGCCGACAGCCTGAGTGCTACCGGCAAGGCCACCATTTGTAATATGGGTGCCGAGATTGGGGCTACCTGTTCCGTTTTTGCTTATGATGAAAGAATGGCGGGCTACCTGAAAGCTACCGATCGTGCACAGGTTGCTGAACTGGCCGACAGTGTCAGGGAGCATTTACGACCCGACGCTGAAGTGTACGCGCATCCTGAAAAATATTTTGACCAGCTTATCGAGATCAACCTGAGTGAACTGGAACCGCATGTAAACGGACCTTTCACTCCTGACCTGGCCACACCAATTTCCAAAATGGCGGAAGCTGTGGCAGCCAATGGATGGCCCGATGCCATAGAAGTGGCACTGATCGGTTCCTGTACCAATTCTTCTTATGAAGATATCAGCCGTTCCGCATCCATTGCAGCGCAAGCGCGTAAAAAAGGCTTGAAAGCAAAAAGTGAATTCACGGTTACACCCGGTTCTGAACTGGTAAGATTCACGATCCAGAAAGATGGTTACCTGGGCACATTCGACGAGATCGGCGGTGTGATCCTGGCCAATGCCTGCGGACCCTGTATCGGTCAGTGGGCGAGGCATATTGATGATCCGTCCAGGAAGAATACGATCGTGACATCTTTCAACAGGAATTTCGCTAAAAGAAATGACGGCCTTGCGTCCACACATGCTTTTGTGGCTTCACCGGAAATTGTAACGGCTTATGCCATTGCAGGAAGGCTTTCTTTCAATCCTCTCAAGGATAAACTCCTGAACGACCAGGGCCAGGAAGTAATGCTGGACGAACCAACCGGTTATGAATTGCCTCCGAAAGGTTTTCATGTGGAAGATGCCGGCTACCAGGCGCCTGCCGAGAATGGAAAAGATGTGCCGGTGGTGGTGAGTCCTGAATCACAAAGGCTGCAGTTACTCGAACCATTCCCTGCATGGGAAGGAACAGATCTGAAAGGTTTGCGGTTGCTGATCAAAGCAAGAGGAAAATGTACTACTGACCATATATCCATAGCCGGACCCTGGTTGAAATACCGCGGCCA
>JAEYUA010000170.1 GCA_023433755.1 Bacteroidota bacterium
CTGGTAGATCGAACGCTCAGTGGTGGTGAGTTCTTCATGTCTTGATTCCGACCAGAACTCTTCTGTTCTTGCATTGGCATCTTCCGGTAAAATGATCTCTTCCTGTTTCCTGTTACGGGAAAGAGTTTCCACTACCGAGGCATCATTGATCACTACATTGCGGTAAGTAGTGGTCTTTCTACCAATGAACGAGATCTTTTGCTTTCCTACAGGATTAATGTCTACCACAAATTTATCCTTGGAAAGAAACCAGGTGCTGTCGTTCACCAGGTTATACTCCTGCACCATGCTGAGCCGCTCCACAAAATTGAGGTTGGCTTCTTTTCCCAGGCGCAGGCTCATTTTCTGGATAGCGAAAGTGCTGTCGTGCACCCAGCAGTCGCCCTCAAAAGTGTTCTCTCCTCTTCGCTTGGGTACAAAAAGAAAATGAATCAGCCGCCTGCCACCGAAATACTGGGTGTCGGCAATGCGGTAATTATAAAAAGCATCACCGTTATCGCTTATCGGGCTGACAAACTGCTTATCAAAAACCGGTATGAAATTGTTGTAGATATTGATGTTCTGGTCCATCCCACCCATCAGGCGGCCAATGCTTTCGTTTTCCACACCGATGGTTTTCACAGCCTTGAAAACCTCCCTTCTTTTTACAGGATCCTTCTGGTAATAATAATCAGAGAGGGCTTCGGTGAGGTAGGCAGGTAAAAAACTTTCGCCTTCTGCCGTGTCCACATTCTGCAGGATAAAACTGAAAGGCCGCATGAGGCGGGCCTGCGATAGTTTATCCTTATTGATATTCTTGATGTCGAGTTCCAGCTTGTTATACAGCTCGTAGGAAAAATTATCGAAGCGGTACCGGTCGTTCATTGGTTTACGCGCCACGATGCGTTTCCACATGAGCAAACCCCTGTTGACTTTCTGCCGCACTACTACTTCCGCGGTGTATTTGCCCGGGAC
This sequence comes from Bacteroidota bacterium, assembly GCA_023433755.1. GTDB lineage: Bacteria > Bacteroidota > Bacteroidia > Chitinophagales > Chitinophagaceae > Flavisolibacter. The sequence continues at coordinate 955 of JAEYUA010000170.1, forward strand.
CATGCGAATGACCAGTTTTGAAGAATCCCCGGTAAAACGGATCTGGCTTCCGGGCAGCGTGTAATCCTGGTACCCAATATTGGTAACTATAAGCGTGTCTGCAGAAATATCTCCTACCCACAACCTGAATGAGCCGGAAGAATCGGCCACCTGTCCAAGACCAGACTTTTTAAAGAACACGGAAGCAAAGGGAACTACTTCCCCATTGTGTTCATCAAATACCTGCCCGCGAAGGAGTCTTTCCTGTGCGATGGCCAGCGCAGGAAATAAGAACAGTCCCACCAGGACCAGGGCTATGTTAAGGGTACTTGATCTTAAAGGCATACAAACCTCAGGGCATTTTTCATATATACGCAAATATCTAAAGGAATCGTGCCCGGCCTGCTATTTCTGGTACGAAATTTTAGGATGATCTTTAAACTTCATCTATGAAAGGAAGCCGATCACAGGATACCCGACAGAATAAGTCCGAGCCAGGGCACAGGCCCCAGCCCCAAAATAAGGATGATTTGGATAGCCGAGGCAACCTGGAGCAGGATACCAAGGGTGATGATGTGACCCACAACCGCAAGGATGTGCGGAGTGATAATAAAATGAGGAATAACAGGGAATCAGAAGATTGATCCGGGCACCCCGGGGCCGCAGGGCTATAATTCTTATGATTCACGAAAAAGGCGGTCGATCCGCCTTTTTTTATTTTAGGATGGGATGACTTTAGCTCACTACATTCTTCCCGGCAGTTTCGTTAAATTGCCTTCAAACAACTGCTATGAACTCCAGTGAAATTATTGCCGAACTGAAAACCATGGCAACGGAGCCAATAAAAAGAATCATGTCGAACCATGGCGCCCCGCCATCACAGTTAGGTGTAAAGATCGAGGACATGAAGAAGATCCAGAAAAGGATCAAAAAAGATTACGCATTATCACTTGAGCTGTATAATTCCGGTGTGCCTGAGGCCCAGTACCTGGCCGGACTGATAGCCGATGAAAATAAAATGACCAAAAAAGATCTCGAGCACTGGGTTAAAAATGCAAGCTGGCATATGGTGGGGGAATATACGGTTCCCTGGATCGCGGCTGAAAGCAATCATGGCTGGGATCTTGCCATCAAATGGATTAACCATAAGGATGCTGCTATACGGGCATCCGGCTGGAATACCATTTCAAGTCTTGTTGCCATCAGGCAGGATGAAGATCTGGATATAACTGCCCTGAAAGATTTACTCAAAAGAGTGGAGAAGGAAGTGCATACTGCGGATAACCGTGAACGTTATAGCATGAACCAGTTTGTGATCTCGGTGGGTGGATATGTAAAAGCGCTTACAGCCGAAGCGTTGAGGGTGGCCAGGGCCAATGGTAAACTCACCGTAAATATGGGCAATACAGCCTGTAAGGTTCCTTTTGCACCAGATTATATTGCTAAAATGGTTGACAAGGGCATCAAAAAAAGAAAAATGGCAAGGTGCTGAATGGAAGATCCCCCGGCGCACCGAGGGATCCATGGTTTCAATTACGTGTAGTGATACCTGTAATTGAATGTGATGCTTGTAAAAGTCGCTTATGCATCAGGTTTATGAATTTCAAACACTGTGCCAAAAGGGAGCATGATTTAGTGCTGATTGGATTAAGATTATATCTTCTTGATAATGATGAATTTCGAATTAAGATCATGGAGACTGGACGATCTCAGCAGCCTGGTTGAACAAGCTGATAACCCACGCATAGCCCGGTTCATGACAGACCAGTTCCCGCATCCTTATACCCTCGAAAATGGAAAGCATTTTATCGATATGGCAGCCGGCCTTCATCCGCAAACCATCATGGCTATTGCTGTAGATGGAAAAGCTGTTGGCGGCATCGGCTTGCACCCTCAACATGATATTTACCGCAGGAACGCGGAAATGGGATACTGGCTGGGAGAAGCCTACTGGGGCAAGGCATTATGACCCGCGCCATTAAAGAAATGACAAGTTATGGTTTTGCCCATCTTAACATTGACAGGATCTTCGCCCGGCCTTTTGCAACGAATCAGCCCTCGCGGAAAGCTTTGCAGAAAGCAGGCTTTGTGCTGGAGGCCACCTTGAAAAAAAGCATATTCAAGAATGGAGCATTCATTGATGAATGTATTTATTCAACGCTGCGTTTACCCGGTTGAACAGCGTTTGGAACGATTCCTGCTCCCTGGTTTATATGGAAAAGAAATTCACAGCAGTGATCAATACGCAGATCGATGCGCCTGTTGCTTCGGTTTGGGAAGCACTTACCAACCCGGCCATGATCAGTACGTACCTGCATGGCACTAAGGTAGAAACTGATTGGAAAGTTGGCAGTCCCATTTTGTTCAGCGGTAACTGGAAGGGAAAAGATTATGTTGATAAAGGAGTGATCACGGAGATCCAGAATGAAAAACTGTTACGCTATACCTGGCTGAGTTCCATGTCAGGCCTGGAAGACAAAGAAGAGAATTATTCTATCATCACCTTTGTGATCCGTCCTGAGAAAGATGGTACGCACCTGAAATTGACGCAGGAGAATATCGCCACCGAGGAAGAAAAGGAACAGTCGCAGAAAAACTGGGAGGCGGTGTTGGAGGGTTTCAAGAGGTTGGTAGAGGAAGGGGTAGTGAAAGTTCAAAGTTGAAAGTTCAAAGTTCAAAGTCGGCCGCGCCGATCTCACGACTCACGACTCACGATTCACCAGCCTTCGCTGAAGCTACGGCTGGCCAAGCATCATCATCATGCCAATAACAATACGCCACGCGACAACTTCCGATCTGCCGACCCTGTTCGAATTTGAGCAGGGTGTGATTGCAAAAGAGAGGCCTTTTGATCCAACGCTGAAGGCGGGTCATATCAATTACTATGAGCTGGAGAAAATGCTGCAGCAGGATCACGTGATGATTGCTGTGGCCGAAGTGGATGGCCTGGTAGTAGGTTCAGGTTATGCAAGGATTGAAACCGCCAAACCTTACCTGGAACATGAGCAATATGCCTACCTGGGATTTATGTATGTGAGGGAAGCATACCGCGGACAGGGCATTAATGCTAAAATCATTGAAACGCTGGAACAATGGTCTTTCTCGCGGGGTATCAAAGAACTCAGGCTGGAGGTGTATGTTGACAATGAAAATGCCATAAGAGCCTATGAAAAGCAGGGATTCGGAAAGTTGATGTATGTAATGAGGAAGTCCCTAGATAGTCCATGGACCGTGGACCATTGACCTCGCAGCTCGCAGCTAGAAGCTAAAAGCTCTTTCTCCCTATATTTGTACCGAATCAACCATGCTCTGATGAGTCAACAAATTGAAGATTTTGATGCCAACCTGGCCGGTGAAGAAGGAAAAACGGAAGAAACAAAATCCAGTTGGTTTAAGCGCCTGAAAAAAGGTATTACCACTCCCTCCTCTGAAAAGAAAGAAGCGCCCGAAGGCTTGTGGACCAAATGCCCGGATTGTAATTATATCTGCACGGTCACTGATCTGAGGGAAGCTTATTTCGTCTGCCCCAAATGCAACTACCACCACCGGGTAGGCAGTAATGAATATTACGAGATCATTTTTGATAATAAAGAATACACGGAACTTTTCGGGAACATCCGTTCCAAAGATTTTCTCCAGTTCACTGACCTCAAGCCCTACCATCAAAGGCTGGAAGAGACCTGGAGTAAGACCGACCTGAAAGATTCCATGAGAGTGGCTACGGGTACGGTTGACGGCAACGGGATCGTGATTGCCTGCATGGATTTTGAATTCATCGGCGGCTCGCTGGGATCGGTGATGGGAGAAAAATTCAGCCGCGCTGTGGATTATTGCCTGGAGCACCGTCTACCATTCATGGTGATCAGCAAAAGTGGTGGCGCCCGCATGATGGAAAGCGCTTTTTCATTGATGCAACTGGCCAAGACCAGCGGTAAACTCTCGCAACTATCAGATGCCAGACTGCCTTATATTTCCCTGCTAACCGACCCAACTTTTGGTGGCATCTCCGCTTCCTTTGGCATGCTGGGAGATTTAAATATTGCGGAGCCGGGTGCATTGATCGGTTTCGCCGGACCAAGGGTCATTAAAGAAACCATAAAAAAAGACCTTCCGCCCGGTTTCCAGCGCAGTGAATTCATCCTGGAACATGGTTTTCTTGATTTCATCGTTAACAGGAAGGAACTAAGGCAAAAACTTTCCACGGTGCTTGCACTTTTCAAAAATTAAAATGGAGATCAGGAACCGATCAGCATATTACGAGTACTTCATCGACGACAAGTACACAGCAGGTATCATGCTTACCGGTACGGAAGTGAAATCGCTAAGAGAGGGAAAAGCCAATTTCAACGACAGCTATTGTTTGATCAATAATGGCGAAATGTTCATCCGTTCCTTTCATATCTCTCCTTATTCTCATGGAACGGTTAATAACCATGATCCAATTCGGGAACGAAAATTGCTATTAAACCGGCGTGAACTGAAAAAGCTTGAAGCAAGACTCAAAAAAGAAAGAGGTTACACGATCGTACCCCTGCGTTTGTTCTTCAATGAAAAGAACCTGGTGAAGCTGGAGATTGGACTGGCAAAAGGAAAAAAACTCCATGATAAAAGGGAGTCAATCAAACAGAGGGATACTGACAGAGAGATCAAGCGATACATCAAATAAATTACAAGCACCATCTGTACATGAAAAAATTCTTGTTGCTCCTTCTCCTCGCCGGCGCCTTAAACAGTAATGCGCAAAACGTAGTAGGTTACTGGTACGGTACGGCCAACGTGGCCACCGGTGGCGCTGCCAACAATTACCTGGTGGAACTGATACTCCAGCAAAACCAGTCGAGCGTGCAGGCGGTGATGAATTATTACTTCAAGAATACCTACAGGAGCATCAAACTCAAAGGAAATTATAATAATATCTCGAGAGAGCTTTCCCTGTTCAATATTGCCGTTCCCTATTTTGGCAATACCGGGGGGTTCGAGGTGGATTGTGAAATGGATTTCAAAGCCACTCACCGGGTGTCGAGAGCAGGTTCTAACCTGGTGGGAAGATTCAGGGGCAAGGAAGCCTACAAATACACCTGCCCTGATATTGTTTTCGATCTCAAACTCAACCAGGATGCGGGCAACCTCGATTCTGTGATGCTGGCTTTAAAAAATTTCAAGGAAACCTTCCAGGTATGGACCCCTTCCGCAAGTGATACCCTGGTAGCGGCGGTTGTGCAGCAGAGAAAAATCGAAAACCCTGTGATCAACAGGGAGTACAAGGAAAGGGAATTATCAGTACAAAGAGAGATTGAAGTGGATGCTGATTCGGTACTGGTTGATTTTTATGATAATGGTGAGATCGATAGCGATTCCATTTCTGTTTTCTTCAACGACCAGTTACTGGCCGCCAACCTCAAATTAAGCACCCGTTCCATCCAGCTTAAAATCAAACTGGATTCCACCAGGGAATATAACGAGATCTCCATGTTTGCCAACAACCTTGGATCCATACCACCTAACACAGCGCTCATGCTGGTATATGATGGTAAAAAACGTTACGAAGTAAGGCTGTCGAGCAGCATGCATACGAATGCAGCTGTTAGAATAAGGAAGAAGAAAAAGTAACAGAAACAGAGCGGGTGCGATTCTCCGCTCCCCGCTCTGTTTCTCTGCACTTACTGTTTCACTTTCTCTTTCTCTTTCTCAAAATAATTCCCTTTGCGTAGCTTCTCCCTTCTGCTCCCACTCCATCATCACCGATTTGCTATAGTCAACGATCTTGGCGCCTACGGCTTTCCAGCCCATCACTTCTACCATTTTAGCGATCTTGAA
>JAEYUA010000184.1 GCA_023433755.1 Bacteroidota bacterium
AAACAACTGGCTGCTTCCACCAATGGAGTTTATGTAAGGCTTAACGGGGTGGATGATGCCGTTACAACGATATCCTCGCAGTTTTCTGAAATTGATAAAAAAGCACTGGGTGACACGGCTAACTATATCTATCATCCCTTATACGCCTGGCTGGCTGTTCCCATGCTGCTGTTACTGTTACTCGAAATATTCATTCCTGACCGTAAAAAGATCCGCGCATGAAAATAACCTTCACCCTGTTGCTGGCAACCATCGCATCATTTATCATCAATGCGCAGGACAGGACGCTTCACAAGGCTAATGTGCATTACCTGGGTTCGCAGTACGACCAGGCTGAAAAGCATTACAGGGCCGTGCTGGCAAAGGACAGCAATAATATTATCGCCAGGTATAATCTTGCCAATACCCTGCACAAGCAGAAAAAATATGAAGAGGCCGTGATCGAGTCCGGTAAGGTTGCAACAAAAGCGGCAGACAAAAAAACCAGGGCGGCCGCGCATTACAACCAGGGTGTAGCCCTTTCCAGGATGAAGAAGCTGGAAGCCAGCATCGAGGCTTATAAAAATGCCCTGCGGCTCGATCCCAACGACCAGCAGGCAAGGGAGAATCTCCAGAAAGCGCTCAGGGAACTGAAAAAGCAACAGCAGAAACAAGCAGAGCAGCCTCGTTCCAGGATGAGCCAGAAAGAAGCAGAGCAAAAACTCAAACTCCTCCAGCAAAAAGAAAAAATGATCCAGGAGAAACTCCAGAATAAAAGCAAACAGCAGGGGGTGCCAAGGGGGCGTGACTGGTAAGCTTTTACAAACAGCTAACATCTGCCAGTTTCCCATGAATTAGCTTTGCCATTCATGATCTTTGCCTGGCGCAAAGCAAACCATAATTATGCAGCTTTATTGTGAAAACCTGGCCGAAAGAAAAAGGATCCCGACCCGCGAGGTAAAAGTGGGCAGCCTCTTAATGGGCAATGGCCATCCCATCAGGATCCAGACCATGACCACTACCGATACAATGGATACAGCCGCAACTGTGGCGCAAACCATCCGCTGTATTGAAGCCGGGGCTGAACTGGTTCGCATCACGGCGCCTTCAAAAAAAGAAGCGGAGAACCTGGGTGTGATCAAGAAAGAATTGATGGCGAGAGGTTACCATGAACCGCTGGTAGCCGATATTCATTTCACACCAAATGCAGCCGAAATTGCCGCACGGCTTATTGAGAAGGTAAGGGTGAACCCGGGAAATTATGTAGACAAGAAAAAGTTTGAACTGATTGAATATACAGATGCCGATTACCTCGAAGAGATCGACCGCATCAGGGAGCGGTTCACACCACTGGTTAAGATTTGTAAGGAATATGGTACAGCCATGCGCATCGGCACCAATCATGGTTCACTGAGCGACAGGATTATGAGCCGCTATGGAGATACACCCATGGGCATGGTGGAAAGCGCCATGGAATTTCTGCGAATCGCAAGGGCGGAGCAATACCACAATATTGTACTGAGCATGAAGAGCAGTAATCCACAGGTAATGGTGCAGGCTTACCGGCTGCTGGTGAAAGCCATGTTTGATGAATTTAATGAAGCCTACCCGCTTCACCTTGGTGTTACAGAAGCTGGCGATGGTGAAGATGGACGTATTAAGAGCGCCGTTGGTATCGGCACTTTGCTGGAAGACGGGCTGGGTGATACCATCCGTGTATCTCTTACTGAAGATCCTGAATTCGAGATACCGGTGTGCCGCGACATCGTGAAAAGATATGCAAAGGACAGTATTGAAAACAAGGTATTGGAATCAAAAGAAAATCCTGTTGTGATTCCTGTTGTTGAAAGACTGCCCTATTCTCCTTTTGAATATAAAAGACGCGAAAGTTTCGCGGTCAGTAATATCGGTGGCGCACAGGTGCCTGTGGTGATCGCGGATCTTTCCAAACTGCAACAGATCACCCCGGGGGATCTGCAGCGCGTTGGATATACTTACAATGAAGCCCTTGACAAATGGAAGATCGCAGATACCGCTGCTGATTATATTTTCACGGGACATCATATACTTGAATTCGAATTACCCGGTACGCTCAAGGTGATTGTATATCCCGCCACCTGGATGCAGGCAGGTGACAAGACCAAGTATTTTCCCATTTTTGATGATCATGGTTACAGTGTTTCTGAAGTAAAGAGTTCCATCAATTTTGTGATGGTGGATTGTTTCAATACGGAAACCTCGTTTGATGAACAGGTTTTTTTCGAAAAGATCGCTAACGATCCTCAGGTGGTTGTTTGTTTGAGCAGCCAGCATGTACAACCCTTTCATGCGGTGAGAAGGATGCTCATTGAATTCATGAACCGCGGAATCAAAAATCCCGTAGTGCTTATTGTTGACAGTGCGCATCATACACCAGATGAACATTTGATTCATTTTGCAGTGGAAACAGGCGCTTTATTACTGGATGGAATGGGTGATGGTCTTTGTCTCGGCATGTCGCTCGATGCATATAAAACCCAATCCGCCAACTATCTTGAGCAGTCAGGCACCAGCACCATCTCCGGGAGAAATTACCAGCAGCAGCAAAGCGTGGAGCAATTCATCAATAATACAGCTTTCAGCATATTGCAGGCAACGCGAACCAGGATTTCCAAAACAGAATACATCAGTTGCCCCAGTTGCGGCAGAACCTTATTTGACCTCCAGGAAACTACGGCAAAGATCAGGGCAGTCACGAATCACCTCAAAGGTGTCAAGATCGCCATTATGGGTTGTATTGTAAATGGTCCCGGTGAAATGGCGGATGCTGATTTTGGTTATGTAGGAAGCGGGCCTGGAAAGATTACATTATACAAAGGCAAAGAAGTTGTAAAAAGAAATGTGCCGGCGGAAGTGGCGGTGGCTGAACTGATCAACCTACTCAAGGATAATGGAGCCTGGGTAGAGGAAAATGTTTCGATAGAATTGTAGTCACCACTCTGTAATTAACCGCGGAGTGCGCGAAGGAAGGCTAAGATTACTCAAAGACTTTGGGTATAATCTCCGCGAAACCTCCGCGTCCTCCGCGGTTAAAATATATAAGGGGAAACGTTATGTCAATTTAGAAAGACTCAAGATTTTACTTTTGATTTTTCCTTTCACCAACTTCTCTCCACACCCGGTATTTTCCGGCTGCTTATCTTCACTAAAATTTCCTTCGTGAAAACAGATTTCCTGGTCATTGGTTCCGGTATAGCAGGATTAACCTATGCCATCAAGGTTGCGCAGCATTTTCCTGATAAAAAAGTGGCCATCATCACCAAGGCCTCGGCTGATGAAACCAATACCAAGTATGCACAGGGCGGCATTGCCGTGGTGAATGACCTGGAGAATGACAGTTTTGAAAAACATATTGAAGACACGCTCATTGCAGGCGACGGGCTTTGCAATGAAGAAGTGGTGGAGATCGTGGTGAAGGAAGGTCCGGCAAGAGTGCAGGAGATCATAGAATGGGGTGCCAGGTTCGACAAAGATTCGGAAGGGGATTATAAACTTGGAAGGGAAGGAGGTCATTCGGAATTCCGCATCCTCCATCATAAGGATGTAACAGGTAAAGAAATGGAGCGCACCCTTCTTGAAGCTATCAAAAGGTCTCCCAACATTGAACTGGTCAACCATTGTTTCGTGGTTGATATCATTACCCAGCATCATATGGGCTACCTGGTAACAAAGGCCACCCCTGATATCACCTGTTATGGTGTGTATGTGCTGAATGCGAAGTCCAACCGCATTGAAAAAATACTGTCCAGGGTAACCATGCTGGCAACGGGCGGCAACGGACAGGTGTACCGCACCACTACCAATCCATATATCGCTACCGGCGATGGGGTAGCCATGGTCTATCGTGCCAAGGGCCGCATAGAAAATATGGAATTCATCCAGTTTCATCCCACTGCCCTTTACGAAGCCGGCAAGAGAGGCCAGGCTTTCCTGATCACGGAAGCAGTGCGGGGCGACGGTGGCATTCTCCGCAATGTGAAGGGAGAAGCTTTCATGGAAAAATATGACGACAGGAAGGATCTTGCCCCACGTGATATTGTGGCCAGGGCCATTGACAGTGAAATGAAGATCAGTGGTTCGGAACATGTGTACCTGGATTGCCGTCACATGGATATGGAAAAGTTCAGAGACCACTTTCCCAACATTCATGAAAAATGTTTGTCAGTTGGTATTGATGTGGCTACCGCTTTGATACCTGTAGCGCCGGCGGCGCATTATAGTTGCGGTGGCATTAAGACCGATGAATACGGAAGGAGTTCAATACTGAATTTATATGCCTGCGGCGAATGTGCCAGCACGGGCCTGCATGGTGCCAACCGGCTTGCGAGCAACTCTCTCCTTGAAGCAATGGTATTTGCGCACCGCTGCTACGTGGATTCGGTAAACCGTGTGCTGATGCTGAAAGATCATCCTGATATTCCTGACTGGAACGCGGAAGGAACAGCAGAACCGAGGGAGATGATCCTCATCACCCAAAGCCTGAAAGAACTGCAGCAGGTGATGAGTGATTATGTAGGGATTGTTCGCAATAATGTGCGGCTGCAAAGAGCCCTCAAAAGACTGGACCTGCTCTATGAAGAAACAGAAGGCCTTTACCAGACCACTACTGTATCATCGCATTTGCTTGAGCTGCGCAACATGATTACTGTTGGTTATCTTATTGTCAAGGGCGCTGCTTTCCGCAAAGAGAGCAGGGGATTGCATTACAATACCGATTACCCTGAAAAATCCGGACTGGTGCAGAATATCGTTTTATAATGGCCGTCTGGTGGGTTTATCTTTGCGACCTGTATGTATCAAGTAGTATTTGGATTATTGTACCTGGTGTCTCTCTTGCCTTTTTGGGTACTTTACCTCCTTTCTGATTTTGCTTTTTTTATCCTCTACCACGTTGCCGGATACAGGAAGAAGGTGGTAATGGAAAACCTGGGTTATGCTTTTCCTGGAAAAAGCCTGGAAGAAAAGGAAAAGATCGCCCGGAAATTCTATAAAAATTTTGTTGATAACTGGATCGAGACCCTCAAACTGCTTTCCATCAGCAAAAAATCCCTTGATAAAAGAATCACGGGAAATTATGATGTATTTCACCAGCTTTATGCAGGGGGAAAGGCTGCACAGTTAAACCTCGGCCATTTTTTCAATTGGGAGATCATGACCCTTCATGCCGGTTTACACCAGCCCTTTCCATTCCTCACCGTGTACTACCCGCAGTCAAGCCAGGTAATGGACCGCCTGATGCGTTACATCCGCGGTCGCTGGGGCAACCCACTGATTGCTTCTACAGAAATGGCCAGGGGTATTCTGCCCTGGAGAAAAAAACAATACCTCATTGCCCTGGGGGCTGATCAGAATACTCCGTTTCCGGAATCGGCTTACTGGCTTTATTTTCTAAACCGCCCGGCCGCCTTTGTAAAAGGTCCGGAAAAATTTGCCCGCGGCCAGCAGATACCTGTTGTAATGATGACCACCACCAAGCCTAAAAGAGGGCATTATCATTACGATTATTTTTTATTGGCGGAAGACCCCCGTTCCTTACCGGATGGTGAACTGATCCGCCGTTATGTAAATCATCTTGAAGAAAATGTAAGGCTTCAACCAGAGATTTACCTGTGGAGCCACCGCCGGTGGAAACACCGCTGGAATCCCCAGTTTGCAGCACAGTGGGTTGATCACCGGCCTCTACCTTAACTAATGGAATTCTAATGGCAGGTCCACGCAGCATCACGTATTTTAGATACTGCACATGTATTATTTTTTCTACGGAATATTTTACCTGCTCTCCCTGCTGCCATTCTGGTTGCTGCACCTGGTTAGTGATGCAGTGTGCCAGGTGGTCTATCACGTAATTGGGTACCGGAAAAAGATCGTGATGCAAAATCTTGCAACTGCTTTCCCCGAAAAATCAGAAAAAGAAAGAAAAAAAATCGCGAGAGCTTTTTACAGGAACCTCGTTGATACTTTCATTGAATCCAGTAAAATGGTTTCCATGGGCAGCAAAGAACTGCATAAAAGATTCAGTGCTGATTATTCTGTGATCAATGACCTGCATGCACAGGGTTTGAAAGTTCAGTTGCACAGCGGGCATTTTTTCAACTGGGAGTTTGCCAATCATGCATTTGCTGATAAAATAAAATATCCTTTCGTTGGGGTTTACATGCCTATCCGCAATAAAATGTTCAACAGGCTTTTTTACAGGCTGCGTTCGCGTTTCGGTACAAAACTGATTGCTGCCAATAATTTCCGGAATGAATTTGCAGCCTACCGAAATGCACCCTATTGCCTGGCATTGGTGGGTGACCAGAACCCCGGTAGCCCGGAAGCTGCTTACTGGTCTGAATTTATGGGAAAGAAGGCGCCATTCGCAAGAGGTCCGGAACAGGGTGCAATGAAAAATAAAACCGCTGTTGTTTTCTGTGAATTTTTTCCCTTGAAGCGTGGATATTACAAAGGTGAACTCAGTCTCATTACCCTTGATGCATCTGAATTGGAAGAGGGTGAACTCACACGCCGCTACATCAGTTTCATAGAAGCAGCCATCCGCAAGCGTCCTGCAAATTATTTGTGGAGCCACCGCCGGTGGAAACACCAGTACAGGGAGACTTACGAGCCGCTGTTGTTAAACAAAAAATTGCAGCGTAAAACTTTAGTTGCTACTCATCAGCCGCCAATAGCCATCAGCCAATAGCCATCAGCTTTTTCTCAATTCAACACTCTCGCTTCTTTCTCCACGGTGATCTTTGATTCTTCTTTGATCTTATTCCAGCCGCCCAGCACATTACGCAGGTTGTGAATGCCCTGTCTTTTCATTAATGAAGCCGCTATCACACTCCTGTAGCCCCCGGCACAATGCACATAAATATTCTGGTCCTCTTCGAAATCGGAAAGATGCAATGGATTATTCAGTTCATCCAGCGGAAGACTTACAGCATCTTTTACATGTCCGTCAGCAAATTCAACAGGTTTCCTTACATCAAGCACTACAATCTTATCATCAAATGGAAGATCCATAGCCAGCTCGTCTGCTTCCACATCAATGATCATATCAATGGGTTCACCGGCATTTTTCCAGGCCTCGAAACCACCATCAACAAAACCTTTCACCTTGCTGAAGCCGACCCTTGCCAGGCGGACCACCGTTTCTTTTTCCTTGCCTGGTTCAGTGACCAGGATCATTTCTGACTGAAAAGGCAGAAGGCTTCCGGCCCATTCGGCAAACCTTCCTTCGAGTCCAATAAAAATGGAACCCGGGATAAAACCCTGCGTGAACAGGGTAGCATGCCTGGTATCAATCACCAGTACTTCTTCGCTGACCAGTTTTTTTACTTCATCAATCTTCAGTGGTTTCAAACCCTGCTCCAGTATGGAGTTGATACTTTCATAGCCTTCCTTGTTGATCTGCGCATTGATTGGAAAATACTGCGGTGGCGCAGATAGGCCATCCGTCACTGCTTTAATGAAAGAGGGACGGTCAGCAGCTTTGAGCGCATAGTTTTGCTGCTTTTCCTCACCGATCGTACTATAAGTGTTGGGTCCAAGATTTTTTCCGCAGGCGCTGCCGGCTCCATGTGCCGGGTAAACAATCACATCGTCGGCAAGCGGCATCAGTTTGTTCTGCAGGCTGTCATACATCATTCCTGCCAGGTCCTGCATGGTGAGTGATTCACCTTTTTGCGCCAGGTCGGGACGGCCTACATCACCAACAAATAAGGTGTCGCCAGTAAATACACAATGGTCTTTGCCGTTAGCGTCTTTGAGCAGGTAGCAGGTAGATTCCAGGGTATGCCCTGGTGTATGCAGAACGGTTATTGAAATATCGCCAAGCTGGAATACTTCTCCGTCACGGGCAACGTGCACATCAAATTTTGTTTCTGTATTGGGACCGTAAATAATGGAAGCGCCGGTAGCTTTTGAGAGGTCAATATGGCCGCTTACAAAATCCGCATGAAAATGAGTTTCAAAAATGTATTTGATGTTAGCCTTTCTTTCATCAGCCAGTTGCAGGTAAGCATCAATATCACGAAGGGGGTCAACAATGGCAGCTTCGCCATTGCTTTCAATATAATAAGCGGCTTCGCTGAGGCAGCCGGTATAGATTTGCTGTACGAACATATCAAATTCTTTAGCGGCAAAAATAACCTATTTGCTGCCAAAGAATTTGTAAAGAAGCATGCGGTTTACTTCAGTAATTCATGAACAATGCCATGCACCTGGTCCAGGCGGTCATAGTTCACAGAATAATAAATGAATTTACCATCGCGTACCGTATTCACATAACCTGCTTTACGAAGAATAGCCAGGTGCTGGGAAGCAACGGATTGTTCGAGGCGGAGCTTGACATAAATTTCAGTAACAGTCATTTTACCGTTCTGGTGAATCAGTTTCATGATCTGCTGGCGAAGCTTATGGTTGATCGCTCTTAAAATAAGCGCTGCCTTCTTCAATTGTATCACATCAATCCTTAACTCGGTGGAAGCTGATACAGACGGTTCTAAAATTTCGTTAGTCATAGACATATTCTTATTCAGAGTACAAATTTATAATTTGATTACGCTATTGCAAATCAAATTGATATAAATACCGGAATATTACAAAGATTCTTTAACTATTGAGTGAAAATCCTTACCATAAAATGGTTCTGTGTACGCCAGGTCAGCATATTTCCTGTTTTTTAACTTTTCCGCTGCCAGTGTAATCATATCAAAAGCACTCGCCTGGTGGTTGCAAAAAACCGCATTCGGGTGTTTACAGATATTTCTGAATTTTTCATTTCCATTACCAAAGAACATAATCCGGTGTTGATTTAGTTGTTCGGAAAATGAATCTTCATCAAGAATTTTACTGGTTGATGGCATTAAACATTGAAAGGATTCATCATAAAGCGCGGTGAAAACTTCCATTCTTCTCGCGTCTATCATGGGGCAGAGCCAGGCATCTTTCTGTACACCTGCCGATCTCGCCATCATCTCCAAAGTATTGATGGTGATCAAGGGAATGTCTAGTGCATAACATAAACCCTTAGCCGCAGACATGCCCACTCTCAACCCTGTATAAGATCCGGGACCTGCACTAATTGCCACAGCGTTAATGTCACCCACATGCAAACCTTTTTCTTTCAGGGTATCGTTGATGGCAACATGCAGCCAACTGGCAGCATCTCGCGGAGCGGGATTGATTTTAGTAGCTAAAACCTCGTTTCCTGAAGTGATACAGATAGAAGACGCCTGCACCGCGGTGTCGATGTGTAAAACTATACTCACGGCAGCAAGTTAAACATTTATCATTGCCGCTCAACTCACGGGTGGGCGTGCATCATCTTTGGTGCTGCGGATCAGGCTGATGCCTGTAAAAAAGAAGATGGCACCCAATCCACCATAAATCACGAGGGTTTTGATCTGGCGTTCAGTGCCTTGAGCATTCATGAATAAGGTGGCGAAATAAATAAGGCCACCAATGCCCAGCACTGTGAGAATGATTCCAAAAGTTCGCTTTACGTTCATATCGGTTTTCCGGTATGAATGCAAAATAGCTGCCAATGGTAGGTTGCGTCAATTTTTGAGTTGTCCCAGCACCTCACCTGGTAATTTGAGTCCTGATTGCTGGTTCTCCGTAACAGGCAACACAATAGCTGGCTGGTTGTTGGTGAGGGTAGTTTTGGCGAAAACTGTTTTGAGCGGGCCCGAGGTAAAAAATAATCTCTGGGCTGAAATACTGAACCTGTATTCACCGATCTCATTGCTTGTGGAGATTTTATACTTATGTTCATCAAGGATGATGATGTCTCCTTTCTCCCACTTCATCTGGTTATTCCTGAAAGCTGTTTCATATTTGCCTGCTGGCAAAGCAACGGCCTGGCTGTCCTGGGCCATTGAAGTCTGGGAAAAATAAAGGCAGAACAAGAGTAAAAATGATTTCATAGGGATCAGTTTGTTCCTCGAACAAGGTAGGTCAAAATATCCCGGCAGGCAAGGGATTTCTGCTGGGAAAAATACTTAGGAAGTCCATAGTCTATGGTCCAGGGACTATTCCACAGACTTCCTGTATAAACTGTATAGAATCTTCACATCTCCTTCTTCCAGTGTTCCGCTATTATCCACCTGCATGAATTTTCTTTTGAATGCTTTAATTGCCGCTACCTGGTCGCGGGTATCATATCCAATGATGCGCAATGCATCCATACTGTTGAAATTTGCTGGCAGTTCCACCCCGGTGGTATCAGACCACCACAAACCAAAACCGGCTTCCGACATTCTTTTCCATGGAAAATGCACATTAGGATCCACCTTGCGTGTAGGGGCTATATCTGAATGACCGATAAAATTGGCGGTTGGAATGCCATAGGTTTTCTTGAGTCCGTCAAGTACTTTAATCAGTGCATTCAATTGTTCTTCTGTAAAAGCTTCCGATCCATTGTTGTCGATCTCGATGCCAATGGATGTGGAATTGATATCTGTCTGGTTGCCCCACCTTCCTATACCTCCATGCCAGGCCCTTAGAAAATCGTTCAGCATATGATGTACGGTTCCATCCTTGCAGATCACATAATGTGCACTCACCTGGGTACGCGGCAACGTGAATGTTTTGAGTGTTTGTTCACAACTGTTCTGCGCCGTATGATGTATGATGACAAAATTGGGTTTGCGCAGGTTAAAATTGGTGGTACCTACCCAGTCTGCCGTAGTGAGCGAATCTGTAACTGGTGTCCGGCTGATGGTTTTAGCCAGTGCTTTCGCCTGCTTTTTATATGACCTGTTAGTGGCAGCATAAGGCCGGGGCTGGCAATGTATGAACAGAATGCTGCAGCTAACGAACAGTAAAATAATGGAGGAAGATTTCATGACACCAAAGCTAACGGCTAAACCTCAATCGCTTAAGCGTTATCATGCCGATGGTTTGGTTTTTGTGACATTGTAATAAACATTTAATTATGAAATGGGATGTAAAGGATAAAAAAGTAGCTGTACTTACAGCCGATGGATTTGAAGAAATAGAGCTGACCAGCCCGGTGAAAGCGCTTCGTGATGCTGGTGTGAACGTTCAGGTGATTGCTCCCGGAAAGGATAAGGTGAAAGCCTGGGATCATGATCACTGGAGCATTGAAATAGATGTGGATCAGAAACTGGAGGATGCCAATCCTGAAGATTATGATATGTTGCTTCTCCCAGGCGGTGTTCTGAATCCAGACACCTTGCGAACCAATCAATCAGCGGTATCATTTGCGCAGCATTTCCTGGAGCAGGGCAAACCTTTGGCAGCTATCTGTCACGGCCCCCAAACTCTTATTGAAACAGGTATGCTTGATGGAAGAAAGATGACATCTTACCCGGCTATCAGAACTGACCTGGTAAACGCAGGTGTGATCTGGGAAGACAAAGAGGTGGTGGTTGACAATGGCCTTGTTACCAGCAGAAGCCCGGAAGACCTGGAAGCTTTCAATAAAAAAATGCTGGAAGAATTACACGAAGGCAGGCATGACACAACAGCGCAGTTTACCCATGCTGATAATAAATTCTAAATTAAAAACTCCGGCAAGAAGCCGGAGTTTTTTTAGTACAACTAAGCCACCAACGAAAGTTATTTGATGCCTGCATGCATGGGAAGGCGGTAAGAACAAACTACCTCCCCACCGGGTTCACCGCGCAGTAATAATATTTTTTCAATTGTAAAATTTTCATCCAGGTTTTTACGGGCATAGATGGCTGATGCATGCTCGAATGATATGGCGGTCAACCCACCCGCCAGTAAGATACGGGTCGAACTGCAAATTTGTACAGGAGGGCAATCACATGAAGTGATGAATCCATCCAACATCCTGAGGCTACGGAAAAAACTGGTAAAAGCACCATTATCGTTCACTCTTGCGAACAGCGAGTGAGGTTGCGCATGGTAGTTAACTACCTGTAACCGGCAGGCTTCCTGCAAGGCACATATATTTCCGATCCACCTGCCCAGCGTGGATTCCATTTCCGGCCTGGCGAAGAAATTCGCCAGTTCTATGGAAACCACCGGGTGACAAGCGAGGCCAAAATCTTCAGAAATTTTTAATTGTTCAGTCTCCAGTTTTTTCCGCAGGATATGGTCTGGTATAGCAACAAGCCTGTAGAGATTCCATTCATATTTTTTTTCAGCAGCCATCACGATCATAACCGGGTTGATAATTTATTTAGCATAAATTTACTAAATAAATTAGTTTAACCAACTTATGGAATACAATATTTTTTCCGTGCCAGCTACAGCATCAACCGGCCCTTCTTCTCCTGGCCAGTTTGTGGATTTGAATGAAAAGCTGGTGAAAAACCGGGAGGCCACTTTTTTTCTCAGGGTAAACAGTGAAGCTATGAAGGAGGCAGGTATCAGTATGGGTGATGTAGTGATCGTTGACCGTTCCATTAAGCCGGAAAATGGCAAAGTTGTGATCGTGATGTTTGACGGGGAACTGATCATCCGCCGGCTCGAGATACAGAATCATAAAAAAAGGCTGTTACCTGCAAGTAACCGGCTCTCACCAATAGAAATCAGTGAAGGTTCATTCTATTCCATCTGGGGTGTGGTCACCTTTGTGATCCACAGCATGTAGTGGTGGCTTATGATTTGAATGTTCAAATAAAAAGATCATATGCCTGAAGGTCCATCGCTGGTAATTGCCCGGGAGGAGATGAGGAGGTTTGCCGGCCGCAAGGTTCTGGCTGCCTCCGGTAATGCCAAACTGGATATGGCAAAGCTGGAGAACCAGAAATTAGTGGACATAAAAACCTGGGGTAAACACCTGCTGCTTTGCTTTAAAGGATTTACCATCAGGATTCACTTTCTCATGTTTGGAACTTACAGGATCAATGAAAAAAAAGAGGCTGTTCCCCGGCTTCACCTGCAATTTTCAAAAGGAGAACTCAACTTTTATACGGCTGCGGTTAAGATGATCGAAGAACCGCTCGACAGCCTGTATGACTGGACAGCCGATGTGCTCAGTCCTGAATGGGATGAAAAGGCAGCCATCAAAAAGCTTAAAAAAGTACCGGGCATGCTGGTAGTGGATGCCCTGCTGGACCAGCAGATATTTTCCGGAGTCGGTAATATTATCAAGAACGAAGTGCTATACCGGATCAGGGTGGATCCGAGGAATAAAGTAGGAGACCTTCCGCCTAAAAAACTGCGGGCGCTCGCAGAACAGGCCAGGTTTTATAGTTTTGATTTTCTTGAATGGAAGAAAGCTTTTGTACTGAAAAAACACTGGCTGGCGCATACCAAGAAAACATGCAATAGAGATGGCGGCAAAATAGTGAAAGAATACCTGGGTAAAACGCAAAGAAGGACCTTTTACTGCCCGGCATGCCAGGAATTATTTAAAGCTTCATCCAAAAAGAAGCCTTCACGGATAAGAACGAAAGAGCCAAAGAAATGATTGCTATTTGCCGGCAGTAAAAACGGAATCCAGATAAATCCCGATGAGATGCGTTCTTAACTGGTAGGCTGATTTTTCCGCATCACCAGGCAATTTATATGTGATGGCCTGCGATGATTGTTTGGGCATGTGGCAATCGATGCAGTTTGCTGCCAGCCTTTTTTCTTCCAGTTCATTTTTTACAAAAGAATGTTGCACTTTACCATGGCAATTACTGCAACTGGCAGAATAAGCTGTTAGATTACCTGAAGCATCTGCATGAGGATTGTGACAAGTGGAACAATCAAGCGTATTTGTCTTTCTAAAACACGCACTCTGCGCCAGCAATTGAAACTGGTTGCCATGAACATCAAAACGGGCATTGGCACCAGTGCCGCTCCAGGTGGTAAAATAATTGGAAAGTGTATCGCCGGGTTTGAACCGGAAAGTAGATTGAACCTGGATTTTATTATTACCTGAATGGCAAACCGCACAGGCATCCAGCTTACGTTCACGGGGTAAGTTGGAGATAGCAGTAATATATTTTGCGATGGCAGATCCGGGGTTATTGGTATGGTATTGAACATGGGTGGCCGCGGGGCCATGGCATTTTTCACAATCAATACCGAAAATCATAGTATTCCGGTGAAGTACTTCTTCCATCCCCCTGGGACTGGGATTCAGTTTGCTACCAATAAATGAACTGTGGCATTCATAACACCCGGCATTGATGAATCTTGAAAAATATACACGTGTAGATGAAAATCCTGGACTGGTTGCCCAGCCGTTTATGGCTTTGTAATAAGACACCGGCAGTTCTATAGTACGGTCCTTTTTCCAGGAGAGGAAAGTTTGGGCATGACGGATTCCAAATAGAATATCTATGCGATGTGCCTCTGTTTCTTTACCATTCACAAACGCTGCCTGGTAATAGCCACTATCCCGTTTTTGCAGATCGATCCAGGTGCTGTCATTATATTGAAAGCGGTTATGAGGAGGTTGAAAGTTTCCAGCTATGTTATTATCGCCAGCTTCCTGTGTCGTATTGAAATGAGCAGTGTGAATATAGCTGTCATAAATAGTTTTATGGCAGCTTCTGCAGGTTTGAGCGCCTGCATATCCTGGTCCCCGAGGATCATAATCAGCTTGTAACCGGCTGCTGCACTGTAGCAGTATCATACAAATGGCCACGAGAGAAATCATGAACCACAGGATCTTCCGGTTGAGCACCATTTATAACCTATGATTTTTTCTGCCTGAGTTCATCCAGTTTCTTTTTTTCTTCTTCTATGTTTTTTGCCTGTTGTTCCTGGTCTTCCTTATTTTTTTTCAGATCCTTTTCCAGTTGTTCCTTCTTTTTGATCATGGATTTTTCATCGCCTTCCAGGTCTGATAATTTTTTTTCAGCGTTTTTAACTGTTTTTTCCTGGGCAGTTATATCAAGATCGAGTTTATAAGCTGCAGCTTCTTCTATGAACATGTTCATAAATCTTTTGGCGGCATCGTATACCTGGTCGTCAGAAGAAGGAATAAAATAATCCTCTCCGCGGCCCACGAGCATGTAAATCACAGATTCTTCCCTTGATTTTTTTCCTTTCTGGTCAACTTTAAAATACAGATCAACTGTATGATCCAGTCCCTGGAGTCTTACTTCCTTGAAAATGTAAAATCCATTGAGCTTGTTTTGTTTCCAGAATAATTTTCCTTTTGTTTCCGCATCATAACCGGTTTTTTTAAGATTGGATACAATAAAACCTTCAGAAACCGATTCTGAATAAGGCAGCTCCAGCATGAGGCCTGGCTGATTCTTTTTATTGTAGGAAACAGAGGTTACAGTTGATTGGGCGGCAACCAAAAAACAGGTCAGCATTGCCAGGATGGATGCAGTTAATTTTTTCATGACGCATGTTTTACGATGTAAAGAAACAAAACTATTCGCTGATGGGTTCGATGTTTTGTAGCGTCTGCAGTTCAGGCATTTGCCAGTTCTTCAAATTCACCGGTTTCTTTGTTTTTCCGGACATTTCCTGCGGCAAAATATTTTCCATTCATTACCACATAAACACCTTTGGGAAGGGTTTGAACAAAGGCCAGCGCGCTGCCAAGATTGAAAAGGCCGTCTGAAGAGCCGAATTTATAAGGGACCATAGCACCCGTTATTACGATGGTTTTGTTGTTGATCCGCGTGGCCAGCAGGGCTGCGGTTTCCGACATGGTATCGGTTCCGTGTGTGATGATGATCTTATCCTCAGGGCTTTTGATACAGTGCTCTGCTATCAGGTTCCTGTCATCATCAGTCATCTCCAGGCTGTCAACCATCATGAGTGTACGGGTTTCCACGGCTACAAGGTTGCGGCCCAGTTCCAGCATTTCGGGTAGGTGAGAATCCTTGAAATAAAGCTGCCCGGTAAGTTCATTGTATTCTTTATCGAAAGTGCCTCCTGTGATGAATATGCGAATGCTCATGTTCAGGTAAAATTAGGAGGATTGGGAAAGGTTTCATGCAAAGGCGCTAAGAAAAAAATACATGGTAATTGAAGTCTGAACTTTCAGTGACCAATTGATCACTGCCCGTCCTCTCTAAACTTTACCAATACAATTCAATGTAAAATCAGGCCTTTGCATCCTTTTCCATTTTCAGGCCAAGTGCATATCCTATAGCAGCTCCAACCAGAGCTCCCATCACCAATGCTACTGTATTTCCTGAAGCAAAAAAGCCGATCAGCAATCCAAAAACGCTAAACAGAATGGCCCATACGATGCGGCCTTTTACGCGCTGGCTGGCTGGTATATCGGAAGGTTTCCTGTATTCGTGGTGCCCGGGGCGTTTCCTGCTTTGTGGCATAAATTATTTTTTAATCACTAAGTTATCAAAAACCTTTTCGCCGGGTTATGATCTTAGTCTTTGCAGGTAATGAAACAATTTAGGATGGTTACATTTGATGATGCAAGAATTATCCATTACCAGCGAGGACCAGGCGGCTGTTGCTATTTTATTTGCCAGTGCCATGTCCGGCGGCCATTCATTGAGCCAGTCACAGATAGAACAGCTCTCCCGGATGCTGGTACTTTCATCCCGCTTCAAATCCTCTTCATTGAACGAACTCACGGTGCAGGCGCTTTCCCTGCAAACACAATACGGCAGCAAAGCGGTAATTGAAAAAAGCGCCCCTCTCATTGATCCGGACTTCGGGGAAACCTTATTTGCCATGTGTTGTGAGCTGGTAACGGCCGATGGGAAAGTTGATGAAACCGAAAGTGAAGTACTCGCCATGATCGCTCTTTACCTCGGAATGAAAATGGAATCAATGAAAATGATCCTGTCCGCGTTTCTCATTAGGAACCGGTGGAATGTTCAGATCATTGAAAATCAGGAATAAACTCAGGTTTGCTCTTTTGAAACCGGCGGCAGGCTACAGCCGAGGTATGAACATATAAAATATGTGTCCGTGTACTTGTATTTATTCCGGCTGACTGGTAGTTTTACGTGATCATTACCGTAAAATTACTAAGTACCAAAACATATGCTTCGCGAGATCCTGACCCTCACAGTGAATAATATTCCCACCCAGTACTATATCAAATTTGGTAAGGACCGGCAAAGGTTTTCTTTTCAACCTACCCTCAAGAACAAAGAAGCGCCAGTATTTGTGATCCTGGTGCGTGACGGCGAACTGAAACTGGCTGGTGAAATTGATCCGGTCATGGAATCCCAGGCTATGGAAAAGGTAAAGGAAATTTTGTCGGATAATATTTTTGATAAATTCTAAAGCACTACTTCATTAATGAGGGCCAGTAATTTTTCCACCGGGAGGTGCACCTCTGCTTTCATACCCTGCAATATCATGGGTTGTTCAGGGAAATTGGGATTGTCTGTCAATAGCAGCAAAGGCAGTTTGAGCCAGTCATAGCTTGCTAAAAATTCTTCTTCTCCTAAAATTACCAGGGCCGGCTTCAGCCTTGCGATCCTTTCCTTCATTTCAGCAGCATTGTCTGTAGCCTCAACTTTATAATTGCGGTGTAGTAATGCAAGATAAATCCTGGAGAGTACAGTAAGGTCGCGGTAGGCGATCAAAACCTTTATCTTGTTTGCCATCAGTTTGGTTGCTTCCGGTTAAGTGAGCAACAAATGTAGGCTTGTGACATACGCCACCCAATCGTAATGATACTTGTGGGTTTTACTAGTCCATGGTCCATGATTAATGGTCAATGGTCAATGGTCAATGGACCAAACAGGAAATATCAATGGAATCAAGGTAAGGCTCCAGGGTTTCATCATCTTCAAATCCTCTCATGCCCTGGGTGGTGTTGAACCTGAGATTATAAAAAATTTCTACGTAAAAATGATCTACCTGGTATAAAAAAATAGTAAAGTTTTTATACAGGCGTTCAGCAAGAAAGATTCCGCGGTCAAGCAGGACCTCGGCTTGTTGTGCTTCGTTTAATCTGGTAAAGGTGCTAAGTGTCATCCGGTAGCAAGATAGATTTATGTGATGAGTATTCAAATAATGATGATGAAAAAAAATTCAGATCACCAGTTCAATTATTCACACCGGCAGAAAATTTTTGCAGGGCCTGCTTACGGTGATGTAAAAACGAAAATATTTCCGTAAGCCTCACTTACCAGTGAAAAAATAAACCCCTGTAGAAACAGGGGTCGCAACCAAAACTAACTGCTTATGAGAAAATTTATCTGCTTTGAATATGTAAAATTAAAAGCCGAAATCTTAAATCGATGTTACTGCATTGTTACCATTCTCCGAAACCCTCTCTTGATCCTCATCATCTTTAGCTTTTCTTTTTCAGTGCTAAATGGTAACTATGTATCTATGGCAAACACTTTGCCAATTTTTAATCAACCCCATTATGAAACAAAAAATTTCGATAATAATAATTGCCAACCTGCTGGCACTGATACCATTAACACTTAAGGCCCAATGGAAAGGATTTAGTTTTGGTCCTTATGTGGAAGCAGCCTGGGTAAAGGGAGATTTTGCCACAATGAACAATAATGGGATTGGAGCGGGGCTGGCTGCCGATTTGAAAATAGGAGGCAAAACCAACCTGATGGGTTCTGTGGGTTACCTGAGATTTGGCAGGAAATCAGAAACCGGGTCCACAGCATTGTCGGCAATACCTCTAAGAATTGGTTTAAAATACCGGTTGCCTGTGATTTATCTCAAACTGGAATCCGGCTCAGCCAAAATGAATGAAGATCGCGGAACAGCGGTGATCCTTTCCCCCGGAATTGGGTTCCGTATCCTGGGACTTGATGTCCAGGGGAGTTATGAAACCTGGCTGGCAGAAGAAGGCAGGAGTTTCGCATCTCTCAAAATAGCCTATCATTTCTGATAGATTCCCTGTTTTTTGCGGGTGCAGCTATTTTTCTCACCTAATCAAATCTAGACAGGCGCATCTTCCTTCGATTGAAAATTTTCCTGCCAGGTAATTATGACCAGGTTTTTGCTTCGGTTATTATTTATCGAAGATCTCATTCAACAGGCCGGCTAATCTTACGCCACCTTTCAGTAATTGTTCTTCCACAGTATGAATGTGGTCAAAATTATAGCGGTATCCCAACCTCGGATTTTCTTCTTTGATCCCCGAAATAAGCTGCTGCGCAATAGAATAGGATTCAAATAACCATTTGTCAAGTGGATCTGCCTGCAGCATTTTTCTTTGGGCTGAAGTAATATGGTTGATATGTTTTACATATTCTGTATAACTTAATTGCTGGTCTTCAAGCAGGTGGCTGTCCCAGACCCGGTGAAGGTTGGAAGGGGTGCTGAACCATTGAACACGGATGGAATTACCGCCTGAAGTGCCTACAGGACTAACATGCAGGGGCTGGTGAATATCACCCACGAAGTGGATCAGGAGGCGCAGGTAAAATCTTTTTTGTTCAAGGGCCAGCTCTTTCTTTTTGAGTTCACTTACCAGGAAATTGATTTTTGTATAGGCATTAACTGCTGTATCTTTTCTGAGTACTTCCCGCATGCCATCATAACTCAACCCTTTTTCAAAATTTACATAATGCCAGGTGTCAAGGTATTTGTAAGTAGAATCTGATTTAATGAAATCGGCCCAGTTGGCGCTCATGGCAACGGACTCCGTTCCCAGTATCCTGCTAATTTCTTTTTTTGTTTTCTTACTAAGGTATTTGGAAGCGATCTCGCCCACGATCCTGTGCCCTAAAAGTCCCCATGCCATGGACTGCAGCGGTACCAGAACAATAAAACTTATGATCAACAACCCCGTGAATAATCGTTTCATAAAATGGAAATGAGGCACAAAATTACAACTTCCCACCTCATGAAAGATTGAAAGAACACGCTGTTTCTTTATTCCATCAACTGTGTGTAGTAAGTAAGAAGGCCATCAACCGACATGCCCTGGATCACCACCCGGAAAGCCTGGCTTACATCATTATTATAAAAACTGAGTTTGATGGTTTTATTCTTTCCATCCGCTATCACCATTGGGTTCCAGTACAGTGTAGTTCTGAGGTCCGGCTGTTCGTTCCGTACATCAAAGCGGTCGTAATTGGGAGAATAGAATTCCTTTACAAGTGTATATCCCGCGATCTGGTTGGTTGTGAGTCCTTTCTGCACCCGCTTCATATCATCACCCCTTCGGGTATAAATGGCAATAGCGCCATTGCCGCCATTGAAGCCTCCCATAAATGGCGGACGGAATACTTTTATGTAGGCAATATCAGTAACCGGTATCGTGGTTACCATATCCACATCACTTACCATTTCATCTACATACACTGCCGGGGAACCTCCGCGCCAGCTTAAACTCGGTGGATTATCGGTTATGGTAAGACCTGCTACTTTTCCCTGCAAAAACTGCAATGCTGTCTGGTAGCCCATTGTAAAAGGATCATTCACCAGGTCAAACTGGTAGGAATCTCCTTTGAATAGAGCCGAAGTGTATTTATCATCCATTTCCTGGATGGTAGTTTTCTGCTTCGCCGTAACGGTTACATTTTCCATCATCCTGCTTTTACTTTGGGCGAGCAGGCGGAGTGTTTCCCCGGTCAGTTTCACATGCCTTGATTGTCCGGCTGTATCAGTGAACAAAACCCTGCCGGCAAAATTTTTACTGAAGGCGCCATAATTGGGTGCAGGTAACCGGTTCAGCATAAACCTTGCTTCGGCGGTTTTGAAAAATTTAGATTTGAGACTGTAATACACCCTTATGGTATCAAAAATCACGATCTCGGGATCACCAAAACTTCCATCCGTTGCAATGGGCATGATCAACATGCGGGTAGCCGTATCTTCTTTCACCACCAGCACGATATTATCGGTTCCGCTGAGCTGTGATTTAGCCACACCATACAATTGTCCTGATAAAGCCAGGTAGCTGCTGTCTTTGGGATAAGTGATCTTCGGCAGAACGCCTTTGGCTACATCTTCCCATTTAAATTTTCTCCATCCATGTGTGAGCATCACTAGGTCCAGGTGTTGGAAAGCCTTTGGATCGGCGGAGAAATAATAAGCAGGGTTATGCACTTTGCCACGGATATCACTGCTCAGGAAAAAATGGGAAATGATATGTTCGGAACTGTCTGTTTCAATGGCCGCATCTGTTACGGAAACCGACAGGGAAGCCGCGGTCATGTTGTCCGGAATTTTAATCTCGATCTCATTCCTTTTTCTTTTGCCCATGCCCCAGTGTGTAACTTCCATAGAGCTTGGAAAAACATATTCCTTGTTGTCCACAAAACAGATCCGCTCCGCAAGTGGCTGCCATTGCGCATCAAATACAGTGATAGTAAGGATACCGGAGGGAAGGTTGGCAGTAGGGATGATACGTTTGGCTTGTCCTGATGAGGAAAGGTCCACTTCGGATTTGAATGCGATGCGCTGGTTCATGGTGCCGATCACATTGAGTTTTTTCTGCTGATCAGACAAGCCCATGCTGTTCAGAAGTAAAGTGACCTTTTTATCCTCATTCACCAGTTGCAGGCTGATGCCCGCCTGTTTGAATTCCGGGAGATCTGTTGTTTTAAGAGCGCCCTTCGCATCTTTCCAGCGGGCTGTATATTTTTTACCTTCCACCGGTAATAACTGCAGGCTGCCCATGCCATCGTGCACGGTGAAAAATGAATCCAGTTTGCTTCCTTTTTCATCTACGATCACACCTCTTGCCTCAACAGGTCTTCCATACTGGTCGGTTACTTTAAAAGCAATCCTGTTGTTAATGCCTGTGACGGCTTCACCACCCTCGGGAAAAAACTGGATGGAACTATTTAGTTGTGTTTTTACCTGCCTTACCGGTTTAGCCGCGATTACCGGGATATCCCTGCTGTACAGAAAGGCTGTATCAAAATTGAGCATCCACCGGGTATAAGCTCGCACATGAATGAAATCTCCTGCATAGTCCGCAGGAATCTCAAACTGCCCATTGGTAGTGCCATCTACAACGGGACTAACAGTATGCCAGAGCACCTTTCCATCTTCTGCCACCCAGTCCACATAAAAGGTTTTGCTGGTCAGCGAAGGATACAGGTCTTCCATGAGGTAGGCCTTGAACCAGATGGTTTCACCCGCCATATAGGAAGCCTTATCGTAATGGAGGTAAGCTTTTTCGTGCTGGAATTTATCGCCGTAAGTAGTTAGTGTTTTCTCAAATGTTTGCCCGGTCGCTATGGAAAACAGCGAGGCAAAAAGCCCGGCCAGTAATAGATGCTTCATGTGCAGCCAAGATAAAAAAGAAAAGAATAAGGTTGGGAGAGGTTAACAGAATGGCAACAAAAGGAGTCTGTAGTCGGTAGTCTGAAGTCTGAAGTCTGTAATCTGTAGTCTGAAGACTGTCCATAAAGGACGGCTATTGACTACCGACTACCAACTACTGACTACCGACTCTTCTCACATGCTTCTCCTGTACTGCCCGCCAACTTCATACAGCGCATGGGTGATCTGGCCAAGTGAGCAGTATTTTACCGTTTCCATCAGCTCGGCAAACAGGTTGCCGTTATTAATGGCCACTTCCTTCAGTTTTTTGAGGGCTGCGGCCGATTGGTCTTCATTTCTTTTCCAGAATGCCTGCAGGTTCAGGATCTGCTGTTCTTTTTCTTCTTTGGTGGAACGGATCACTTCATTGGGCAAAATGGTTGGACTTCCGTTTTTATTGAGGAAGGTGTTCACGCCAATCAGTGGCAGCTCCCCGGTATGTTTCTGGTGTTCGTAGTAAAGACTTTCTTCCTGGATCTTGTTGCGCTGATACATTCTCTCCATGGCGCCAAGCACACCACCTCTTTCCGTGATGCGGTCAAATTCGGCCATCACGGCTTCTTCCACAATATCTGTCAACTCCTCAATGGCGAAACTGCCCTGGATGAAGTTTTCAGTTTTGGCTGAACCCAGTTCGCGGTTGATGATCAACTGGATGGCCATGGCCCTGCGCACGCTTTCCTCAGTAGGTGTGGTAATAGCCTCATCATAAGCGTTTGTGTGAAGGGAATTGCAATTGTCGTAGATCGCGTACAACGCCTGCAGGGTGGTCCTGATATCATTAAAATCTATTTCCTGGGCATGCAGGCTGCGGCCTGATGTCTGGATGTGATATTTCAGTTTTTGTGAACGGCTGTTGGCCTTGTATTTATGTTTCATGGCCTTGGCCCAGATGCGGCGGGCCACACGGCCAATTACGCTGTACTCAGGATCCATACCATTGCTAAAGAAGAATGAAAGATTGGGTGCAAAGTCATCGATATTCATTCCGCGGCTGAGGTAGTATTCCACGTAAGTGAATCCATTTGCCAGTGTAAAGGCAAGCTGCGTTATAGGATTGGCGCCAGCTTCCGCGATATGGTAACCTGAAATGGAAACACTGTAGAAATTGCGCACTTTTTCCCTGATAAAATATTCCTGCACATCACCCATCAGCTTCAGCGCAAATTCCGTTGAGAAGATGCAGGTGTTCTGTGCCTGGTCTTCTTTCAGGATATCTGCTTGAACCGTTCCTCTTACCTGTTGCAGGGCTTTTGCTTTCAACTGTTCGTAAACATCTTTGGGTAAAACTTCATCACCGCTCAACCCAAGGAGCTGCAAACCCAGGCCGTTGTTTCCTTTGGGCAAACGTTCGGGTGAAGACGGATTGTAATAAGCAGGCAGGGTAGTGTTCTTATATTTTGCCTCCTGCACTTTTTTTACTTCATCCCATAAACCATTTTCAGTAATATATTTTTCACACTGCTGGTCAATGGCTGCATTCATGAAAAACGCCAGCAGCATGGGTGCAGGACCATTGATAGTCATGGATACAGAAGTTTTAGGATCACAGAGATCAAAACCACTGTATAATTTTTTGGCATCATCAACGGTAGCGATGCTCACACCACTGTTGCCGATCTTACCATAAATATCCGGGCGGTAATCAGGATCTTCACCGTAAAGTGTAACCGAATCAAAGGCGGTGGACAGACGGATGGCCGGCTGGTCGAGCGATACATAATGGAATCTTTTATTGGTCCTTTCCGGTCCGCCTTCGCCTGCAAACATCCTGGTGGGATCTTCTTCCGCACGTTTCAATGGAAATACGCCTGCGGTAAAAGGAAATTTGCCGGGGAAATTTTCCTGTACGCGCCACCTGAGTATGTCGCCCCAGTCCTTGAATTTTGGAACGGCAATTTTTGGAAGGGAAGTTCCTGAAAGTGATTTGGAATAGAGGGGCTGTTTGATGATCTTTCCTCTTACATCATACTCGAAAAATTCTTTCTGGTAGCGGCTGCTGGTTTCTTCCCATTCATTGATCAGTTTTTTGCAGAGCGGGTATAACTGGTTATCGAAATGGGCAATCTGCTCTTCAAGTATTGCCAGTGCTTCTTCATTTTTAGTTTTGCGGATGATGGCCCTCGCTCCATGTAACTGGTAAAGTTTGGATGCAATAGAAGCCTGCTCTTCCGCGATGCGGTTGTAATTTCTTATTTCATCAGTGATCTCGGAAAGATATCTTACTCTTTTTGGAGGAATGATCTGCGATTTGGTGCTGGTATCTTTTGTATGCGCGTGCAGTTCGATCGGCCCGAAGCGTACGCTTGTTTTCTTTTCAATGGCCACCATGATCTTTTCAAAAAGTTCATTTACGCCTGTGTCATTGAACTGGGCTGCGATGGTGCCGATAACCGGTATCTCATCATCCTTCGCTGTCCATAACTGGTGGTTTCTTTTATATTGCTTGCGCACATCATGCAAAGCATCAAGAGCGCCGGCCTTATCAAATTTATTGATGGCCACCACATCAGCATAATCAAGCATGTTGATCTTTTCGAGCTGGGAAGCCGCACCGTATTCTGGTGTCATCACGTACAGGCTCACATCACAATAATCGAGGATAGAGGCATCGCTTTGTCCCACACCCGCGCTTTCCAGGATGATCAGGTCAAAACCTGAAGCCCTGCAGATGTCAATGGCTTCCTGTACGTGTTCACTCAATGCCCTGTCGCTTTCTCTTGTTGCCAGCGACCGCATGTAGGCTCTTGGTGAAGAAATGGAATTCATACGGATGCGGTCGCCCAGCAATGCACCCCCGGTTTTTTTCTTGGAGGGGTCAACCGAAATTACCGCGATGGTTTTATCAGAAAACGTATTCAGGTACCGGCGCACGATCTCGTCGGTAACCGAAGATTTTCCTGCGCCACCTGTTCCTGTTATTCCAAGTACAGGGTTTTTTATGGATGTTTCTTTCTGAACATTTACTGTTCCGCCATTTTCTGCATTGGTGATCTGGCGTGCAATGGTTCTTACATCTTTAAGTTCACCAAGTGTCATTGGCTTTTTATAACTGCCATTGCCATTGAGATTGAAATCGCACTGGCGGATCACATCTTCAATCATGCCTTCAAGTCCCATTTTACGGCCATCATCGGGTGAATAGATCCTCGTGATCCCGTAATCCTGCAGTTCTTTGATTTCCTGTGGAAGTATGGTCCCACCGCCCCCGCCAAATATTTTGATATGACCACAGCCGTTTTCTTCCAGCAGGTCTTTCATGTATTTAAAAAATTCCACGTGCCCGCCCTGGTAGGATGTAATGGCGATTCCCTGCGCGTCTTCTTCAATGGCACACTCAACGATCTCCGCCACGCTGCGGTTATGTCCAAGGTGAATGATTTCGGCGCCTTTGCTTTGCAGAATGCGGCGCATGATATTAATAGCTGCATCATGGCCGTCAAAAAGAGAGGCAGCCGTTACAATACGGATCTTGTTGTTAGGTTGATAACTCATATAAATAGCAATCGCGCAAATTTAGAGAAAAGCGGGCAGCCGCTGGCTTTGGGGTCAGACCAGGGGGTTCTTCCATTGTTTTTCTTCCTGCACCCTGTGACAAAGGTCGATTTTGACCTTGTATTTATTGCGCAGGTGACGTGCCAGCGCATCAGCGGCATATACACTCCGGTGCTGTCCGCCTGTGCAGCCAAAGTTCACAGCCAGGCTGCTGAAACCTCTTTTGATATATTCTTCCACGCTGATGTCAACGATATCAAATACGCTATTCAAAAAATCCTGCATGCGGGTCTGCCGCTCCAGGTATTCCATCACAGGTTTGTCGCGGCCGTGAATTTCCTTGTACTCGTGGTGCCGGCCCGGGTTGTCAATGCCCCTGCAATCAAAAACAAAACCTCCACCGTTGCCGCTATCATCTTCCGGGATCCCTTTGCGGTAGGAAAAACTGCAGATTTTCACTACAAGCGGACTGTCATCACTGGCCTGGATAGGAGAGAATCTTTGGATGATCTCTTCGTCAATGCAGATGTGCAGCACTTTCATGAATTCAGGCACCGATATGCCCACGTGATTCTCTTCCAGGAACCAGCGAAGATTCTTCAGCGCCAGGGGAATGCTGGTAAGAAATTGGGCTTTTCTTTCAAAAAGTCCCCTGAACCCATAGGCTCCTAATACCTGCAGCAGCCGTATGAGCACATATCCATTGTACTGTGATCGGAAAACCTCACGGTTGATTTCATGTCCTACAACACTTTCGAAAAAGCTCATATAATCTTCCAGCAGCCGGTCTTTCCACTCATCGGGAAGGTTGGCCCTTGCCTGCCAGATGGCACTGGCCACATCGTATTGTGGTGCGCCCTTCATGCCTCCCTGGAAATCGATGAATTTGACCTCATTCCCGGGAGCAACCATGATATTGCGGCTCTGGAAATCACGGAACATAAAAAATTTATATTCGGTATGCGTGAGGTAATTGCTCAGCGCTTCAAAATCATCAATCAGTTTTTGTTTGTCATACGGTTTCCTGAGCCCGTCAAGAAAATAGAATTTGAAATAAAGCAGGTCGGCCATGATGGCCTGCTTGCCAAACTCCTGGTTAGTGAGACACCTGGAATAATCCAGTCCCTCATTGCCTTTAACCTGCAAATAAGCCAGGCGTTGCAGGCTTTCCCTGAATAGCGCGTAAACCTCATCGGACAGGCCTTTCTCCTCCAGAACATCCAGTAGCGAAACATTTCCAAAATCTTCCTGCAGGTAAATGGTGCCGTCCTCGCTTACGGAAAGGATCTGGGGCACATTCAGGTTTTTTTTATGGAAATGGCGGGCGAAATAAACAAAGGTTTCATTCTCCCTGGTATTTAACCCATGTGTGCCGATCACCGTGTGGTTATGATCATCATACAACCTGAAATAGCGCCGGTCACTGCCCGACTGTGCCAGCACATCAACCTGTACAGGTTTTTTTCCTGACCATTTTTCATATACCTGCGAAACCGCTTCCACTAAATGCTGCATCTAACAAATTTAGTCTACCGGCAACGATTAGCCATAACCGTGTCAAATCTTTGTGGCAGCCCTGTGGAAGGGGGTATGTTTGTAAAAGAAAAAAATAAGATGAAAGCAATGATCTTTTCAGCCGGGCTTGGTACAAGGTTCAAGCCGTGGACCGACAATCACCCGAAGGCCCTGGCCCTGGTAAATGGTAAATCCCTGCTTCAGCGTAATATTGAATACCTCCAGCAATATGATATTAGGGATGTAGTGGTGAACATCCATCATTTTCCGGAACAAATACTCGAAGCCATTGCACAAAATGATGGTTGGGGCAGTACTATTACGATCAGCGATGAGTCGGATGAATTACTGGATACCGGCGGCGGGCTGTTAAAAGCCAAACCCCTGTTGTACAGGGAAACGCTGCTGACCATCAACGTGGATATTCTCACAGACCTCAATCTCAAATATTTTCTCAGCCAGCACCAGCAGGAGAATGCGCTCATTACGCTGGCTGTTTCAGAGCGTGATACATCACGCTACCTGCTTTTTAATAAATACAACCGGCTGGTAGGCTGGCGGAATATTTCCACCGGTGAAGAAAAGATTGTGATCCAGGCCAGGGATATGTTCCAGAAAGCTTATAGCGGGCTGGCCCTATTAGAGCCGGAAGCGCTCGACCTGATTCCTTTCACCGGGAAATTTTCCATGATTGATGTTTTTCTTGCGCTGGCTCCGCAGCATAAAATCGCAGGTTTTGATCATACCGGTGAAAAGCTGATAGATGTAGGAAAACCCGGCAGCGTTGAAAAAGCGGAAAAAATGTTTTCTTAATATCGATGCCGTTCAACCATTCAGAAGATTTTACTCAGGTCATTTCCTTTAATTTTCAATTTCAAAGAAGTTCGAATGAAAAAAAGTATCCTGTTCCTGGCGTACGCGTTGTTCTTTTTAACTGCAGGCGCCCAAACAAAATATGATCACCGCAAAACTTTTGATCCGCAGTTTTATCCGCAGAGTGGCAATGATTTCCGGAGTGCCAGCGGAAAACCGGGTCCGCGTTACTGGCAGAACCGTGCTGACTATAAACTGGCCTGCACGCTTGATCCGCAGAAACACAGTGTGAGCGGGACAGTGGAGATCAGTTATACCAACCATTCGCCGGATGAACTGGAATTTCTCTGGCTCCAGCTTGACCAGAATATTTACAAGTCCAATTCAAGAGGATCGGCAACAACTACCCAGACCGGGGGAAGGTGGGCCAATGCAGGATATACCAAAGGTTACGAGATCCGTTCGGTAAGTGTGGAGGCTGATGGAAAAAAGATCAGTCCACGTACCATCACCACTGATACACGCATGCAGGTATGGCTGGCAACACCCATGAAAGCAGGTGGCAGTAATGTGAAGATCACGATCGATTACAGTTTTGAAATACCTGAATATGGAACCGACAGGATGGGAAGGCTTTCAACAGATAATGGCTGGGTGTACGAAGTGGCGCAGTGGTTCCCGCGCATGGCTGTGTATGATGATATCCGCGGATGGAATACTCACCCTTACCTGGGCGCAGGGGAGTTCTATCTTGAATATGGCAATGCGGAATGCAGCATTACCGCGCCAGCCGATATGGTGGTAGTTTGTTCGGGTGCGTTGATGAATGAAAAAGAAGTGCTTTCCCCTGTGCAGCAGGCCAGGATGGACCAGGCCAGGAAAAGCGACAAAACGGTGATCATCCGTTCTGAAAAAGAAGTGAAGGAAGGGAAGTCGAAGAACGCTACCAATATGCTCACCTGGAAGTTCAGGATTGAGAATACAAGGGATGTAGCCTGGGCTGCCTCAAAAGCATTTATTTGGGATGCTGCAAAAATTAATTTGCCGGAAGGAAAAACATCATTGGCCATGAGTGTTTATCCTCCCGAAAGTATCCGGAAGGACGGCTGGCAGAGAAGCACGGAGTTTGTAAAAGGAAGCGTTGAACATTATTCAAAAAAATGGTTTCCTTATCCTTATCCGGCCGCAGTGAATGTAGCCGGAGTGGTAGGTGGAATGGAATATCCCGGCATTGTTTTTTGCAGTGCTTTTTCAAGTGGTGCAGGATTGTGGGGTGTAACCGATCATGAATTTGGACATACCTGGTTTCCCATGATCGTGGGAAGTAATGAACGGCAGTATGCCTGGATGGATGAAGGTTTTAATACATTCATCAACGGGCTTTCAACTAAGGAATTCAACAATGGTGAATATGCGAAGTTTTCTTTCTTTGATATGGATGAAGCAGTGGAGGATGCATTCACTTACCAGCAGGATCCACTCGGGGCTACACCTGATGTGATCCAGCAGCACAACCTGGGCACGATCGCTTACCAGAAGCCCGCTATGATGCTTGATGCATTGAGAGATGTAGTACTTGGCCCGGAAAGGTTTGATATAGCCTTACAGGAATACATTCGCCGCTGGGCTTATAAACATCCAACTCCATGGGATTTTTTCCGTACGATAGAAAATGTGAGCGGTGAGGATCTCGGCTGGTTCTGGCGTGGCTGGGTTTTTAATACCTGGAAACTTGATTTCAAAGTGGCTGGTGTTATTTACAATGAAAAAGATCCGAAAAATGGTTCAGCTATCACATTGGAAAACGCAGAGCAGATGGTGATGCCTGTACTGGTGGTAGTAAAAGAAGAAAATGGAAAGGAGCACCGTTTCGATCTGCCTGTCGAGATCTGGCAGCGGGGCGCTGTTTATACTTTTAATGTCAATTCAACCAGTAAGATCAAAGAAGTGGTTCTCGATCCGGATAAAAAATTACCTGATGTGAACAGGAAGAATAATTCGCTGAGTCAGAAAGGATTTTAAGCAGTTCAAAGTCAGGGGGCAAGTTCAAAGTCGGGAGTTCAAAGTTCAAAGTCAGTGGCTAAAAGAACGATGTTAACTATCATATCAGTAGTCAATAGTTCGAACCTTTTAAACTTTTAGTTCTATAGAAAATTTACTTACCGTCTTGCCGCCTTCCCGGCTATTCTCTGGAAATAAATAAAAGGCCGGGAAGTCGGTAAGGCGGTAAGTAGTTCACTAGAGTACAATGCGACTTATCAAATACGATGTTCGCTATTCAAAGCATTACTGTTCCCTGATGACTCTGACTTTGAACTTTCCACTTTGAACTTTGAACTTTTCCAGGCTACCGACTACTAACCACCGACTTCCGACTTAGTTAACCTTCCCGTTCTTTAATGACTCCGACTTTGAACTTTCAACTTTGAACTTTCAACTACTCTTCCATTTCCTCCAGCAGTTCCGCCAGCGCAGACTCTTCCAGGATCATCCTTGTTGGTTGCCCGGATTTTGAATTCCATTTGATCAAACGGATACAATCTTCTTCTATTTCAATTCCCGTTATATCACCATCATTATAACAACAGCAACCTGTATTGAAATAGGTAGGTTTAAGTTCGAGGTAACCAGGCGAAATGGAAGTGTATTCAAACCTGCGTGCCTGGATCTCCTTTTGAAGTGCTTCTATCTCTTTTTCATCCTTCTGTTGTTGTGCAAACAGCAGGCTGCGGTAAAGCCTTTCGAGATGTGTGAGCGATTCGAATGCGGGCTGGTGGGTATGGCCTGTTATCAGCAAAAGATTCTTCTGCGTAGCACTCCAGTCATACATTAACTGGTTATGCAGGCTTTTCAAACTGGCATCATAGGCAGGGGTATTAGGATTGATCTTTAAAAATGACTGGAGTGGCGCCCAGATCTTGGAAACAAAAAATTTGCTGAACCAGTTTCCATCGCTCACCGCGTCGCCCTGGTGGCCATGCGTGCAAAAAATATTGAGCTGGCGGTTGTTTACTTTTGTCTGTAATAAAACTCCTTCATGCATGGGCATGTCCACCCCAAAAATCTCTTTGATCTGGAAAGGAGCGAAAGGATCATTTTTCCAGTAGAGATCATGATTGCCAATGATCTTAACCATGCGGTCAGCCAGGGCAAATTTTTTTTCTCGTTCAAATGCCGGTTGCTGGTGTTTTTTCACTGAGAGAAACAAATTCTCCCATAATTCCTCGCAATCTCCCAGGGCTATGTAGATGTAACCCTTTTCAAAATAATAATCAAGAGCGGCAAGATAGTTGGGTTCACAGATCGTAAAATCATCAGCACCGTTCCGTGCGCCTTTATGGTGATCTGAAAAGATGATGATCTTTTGCCTGGTGCAGTCGAAATCAATGACCAGTCCCTTCTTTTTCTCCTGTTTGATGATGCAGTCAAGCAGGGAACTTAGCGCCTTAAAAATCCTGGCGCGGTCAGGTTTGGATGTGAATTTTTCGGAGGCACACATCACTGGTTTGTATAGCAGCTTCCTGAGCCAGTTAAACATTAGTTGAGATTGTATTTTTTTATGAGCGCCAGCAATACCCCGTTTGTCCAGCCGAAACCATCCTGTGAAGGATATTCACCTCCGCCGGCTTCCAGGGTTATGTCTATTACATTGTATTTCTCCATTAGTTTGCCCGTAGCCCCGAATACTTTTTGATTCAGTTCCACCCATCGTTTAGCTATGCGCAGGGCATCTTCCTTCCAGCCATAATTCTCCAGGCCCTGTATGGTAATCCACTGAAGCGGTGCCCAGCCATTGGGGGCATCCCATTGCTGTCCCGTGTTCTTATTGGAAGTAACCACACCACCGGCTTTTACAAAAACCTCGTTAAGGGTTTTGATGGCATAAAGTTTCATTTTACTGCTGTCGCTGATGTGCAGGAAAAAAGGGAACATGCCTGCCAGGGTGAGAGAGGTGGAAGGTTTTTTGGTAAGCGTATTGTAGTCTGTAAAAAAGTTCAATCGTGGTGACCAGCAATATTTGTTGATGGCTCTTTTTCTTTTGGCTGCGAGTTCTTTGTAAAGGGCAGACTGCAGCTTATCACCGCTTTCTTCAAATGAACGGGCAATGGTCAGTTCCAGGTGGTATAATAAACTGTTGAGATCAACCGGTACATAGGAAGTTGTTTGAATCGTCGCCAGGTTTTTCCCGTCCTTCAGCCAGCGGCTGCTGAAATCCCATCCGCTTTCGGCTGCAGAGCGGAGGTCCCGGGCCCTTGATTTTTTAGTGTCGGGATGATTCTTACCAATGGTCTGCACATCTTCATACCAGCTTTCCTGCCGGGGAATATCAAGTTGGTCATAATACCTGTTGAGGATACTGCCATCAGGCATTTTCACAACATGCTTTGTTTTTGCTGACTGGTCCATCCAGTACTGGTATTCTTTCTGCAGCGCGGGCTGGTAGATTACGTAAACCTGGGGACCTTTTATTTCGGCAAGCAGGTCGATCATAAGACTAAAAAAGGGGGGCTGGGAGCGGCTCAGGTAATAGCTGCGGTTGCCGTTTGGAATATGGCCCACACGGTCGATGAGAAAAGCAAAATTGTTGACCATGTGACCGATCATTTCAAATTCCCCGCTTTCTTTCAGTCCCAGCATGGTGAAATAAGAATCCCAGTAATAAACTTCACGGAATCGTCCGCCGGGAACGATGTATGGATAGGGGAGCGGAAGAAGGGAGGATCCGGGGATTAGTGAATCCTTTTCTCTTCTTAGTACGGCCCACAGCGAATTGATGTGATCCACAACATCTTTATGTTTGGTAACATAGCTGGCCGACGGTTCTGTGGGAATAATAAAATTACTCTCAACAAATAATTTTAGACTGAAGCGGAGATTGGGATTGTTTTTTACAGCGAGATAATCTTTAACGATCGAATCCGGATCTCTTTTTGGAATACAGTCGGTAAATGTTTTACTGTCGGGAAAGATGCGTGACATCTGCACATCTGTAAAAAGTTCACCATAGATTTTATCAGGTGTGAGAACCTGGCTGCTTCCATGAAGGAAGAAAAGCAGGAAAAAAATAAAGAATGGTACCCTGCGCATGGTTAAGAATTAATTGTGAAACCTAACTGCCAAAAACTAATGGCCATTGGCTTTTAGCTGCCTCCCTCTCCTTTCACCGCGATCATACTGATTTCGATATTCACAAATTTTGGAAGCGCTGACACCTGCACGGTTTCCCTTGCAGGAAAATTGGAATCGAAATATTTCCCGTACACTTCATTGATCTCGCCAAACTGGTGCATATCGGTAATGAAGATGGTGGTTTTGACCACGTTGCTGAAGCTCATGCCGGCTTCCTGCAGAATGTTCCTAAGGTTCTGCATCACCTGGTGAGTCTCTTCCTGTATATCCTTGTTTTTTAAATTCCCGGTGGAAGGATCAATACAGATCTGACCTGAAATATAAATGGTGCCATTCACCACCACTGCCTGGTTATAAGGTCCAATGGGTGCAGGGGCGTTCGATGTATTGATGATTTTCTTTTCCATACACGAATTAACCTGATTTCAGTTGAATTGAAGTAAAAAAATCAGTAAGGACCGTTTTGTGCATTTGGGAATTATTCCTGTATTTCGCGGCATGCAGGTAACGATCATCGCGGATAAAAAAGCAAAGGATGAATGGCTCAGCCATGGACAACAGGACGGTGTACTGATCAACTGGCTTGAGGATTTGCAGCCTGTTCCGGCGTCCCCGGGCATACTGGCAGACCTTTTATTTTCTCCTTACGAGAGCAGGATAAGCATGTTGCTTGAATCCTCAGCAGACCTTGTTGTGATCAACAGCGTTGAACATACCCTTTCTGAGACACATGAAAGTTTTGTGCGCATTAATGGTTGGAAAACATTTTTGGGCAGTGCAGAAGTGGAGGCGTCTGCTATCACCCCGGAAAAACGCGAAGCTGCTGAAAAACTATTCTCTTTATTTAATAAAACCATTGCCTGGGTTCCGGATATTACAGGCTTCATCACACCAAGGATCACTGCTTCCATCATTAATGAAGCCTACCTGGCTTTGTCTGAGCAGGTGAGTACCAGGGAGGATATTGATACAGCCATGAAACTTGGCACCAATTATCCTTATGGTCCTTTTGACTGGGCCGACCAGATCGGGAAGGCCAAGATCCATGCACTGCTCACCAGGCTTGCCATGGAGCATGGGCGCTATACGCCTGCTTTTCAACTATAATAGGAGATTAATTATTTATGCACATGTGAAGGGAAAATGGATTAATTGCTAAAAAAATTAGTAATTTTATCCTATTAAATTCCCAAGCTATGGAACCTGTAAACTTTCGAATGCCCGGTTACCGTATCAACGAATACCTCGTAGTTGTTAAACCCCATGAGGAATTGTGGCAAAAGATTTTGAAGGTAAAGGATGGCTTTGCTGAGACCTATAAGCATCCTTCCTCCAAATATTTAAAACCACATCTCGCGCTGGTGAGTTTCCTGGGGCTGGAAATGATGGAAGAAAAGATCATGCAGCGGCTGCAATTGGTCTCCATGGGTATGGCTCCATTTAAAATTGAGTTGAAAGACTACGGAAGTTATCCTTCCCATACTATTTATATCAATGTCACTACCAGGCTGGCGGTTCAGAACCTGGTAAAGGAACTGAAGGGGGCGCAGCGTTTGTTCAGGCTGGGTAATGAGAACAAGCCTCATTTCCTGGAGGATCCGCACATAGCCATTGCAAGAAAACTGAAACCCTGGCAATACGAGCAGGGCTGGCAGGAATTTTCACACAGGCAATTCACAGGAAGGTTTATTGCAGATCAACTGGTGCTTCTTAAAAGAAAAGCCGGAGAAAAATCGACCTACCAGGTAGCGGGAAGGTTTGCCTTTCAGAACCTGCCTGTAGTTACAAAACAGGGAAGTCTTTTTTCATCCAGTCCGCCCCTGCTTGGCGGCCACCAGCAGCAGGCGTTTTAGTTGCTGTGTAAATTTTTTCTGATCATTTTATCAGGCCTGTCCTGATCCTTAAATCCTGCGAAGTATGGAAGCATTACCTGGGGACCTGGATACCTACAAAAAAGGTAGGGGTGCGCAGATCAATACCCGGAATAAATTTTTAAAGACAGAAAGCACAAGGGAGCACATTGAGGGCATTGATGAATGGATCGATCCTGATGTGCAGACCCAATACCTGGAGGTTTTTCCAAAAACCATTGTCAATAAGGTGGACAGTCCGGACCTGAGCCTTATGTATTCTATGAATCCTTACCAGGGATGTGAGCATGGGTGCATTTATTGTTATGCGCGAAATTCATTTGAATACTGGGGTTATAGTGCCGGGCTGGATTTTGAAACGAAGATCCTGGTGAAAAAAAACGCACCTGAACTGCTTCGTAAATTTTTAATGAATCCCAAATGGGATCCTGTTCCTATAATGCTGAGCGGGAATACGGATTGTTACCAGCCTGCCGAACAGAAATTCCGTCTAACCCGGAAACTATTGGAAGTATGTAATGAATTCAACCAGCCGGTGGGCATTCTTACAAAGAATGCATGGATCCTCCGTGATAAGGACGTGCTGCAGGAAATGGCGAAGAAGAATATACTTTCCGCCATGGTATCCATTACTTCTTTTGATGAGGATATCAGGCGGGCCATGGAACCCCGCACCACCACCGGCAAACAAAGATTAAAGGTGATTGAGGAATTGAGTAAGGCAGGGGTCAGGATGGGGGTAATGCTGGGGCCCATGATACCCGGGCTGAACGAGCATGAAATGCAGAAGATCATGCTCTCCGCTAAAAACGCCGGGGCAGTTTTCACGGCCTATACTTTTATCCGTCTCAATGGAGCTATCAAATTATTGTTTCATGACTGGCTGTATAAAAACTTTCCAGACAGGGCCGATAAAGTATGGCATATGATAGAAGATAGCCATAATGGAAAAGTAAATGACAGCCGCTGGGGTGTGCGGATGAGAGGCGAAGGCAATATCGCTCAGATGGTGTCGCAGCAGTATAAAAAATATGGAAAGTTGTACGGACTTACAGAGGACCGCTGGGAATTGGACGGCACTAAATTTCAGCGTCCTGGTGAACAGGGTAAATTATTTTAATGTAGTGTATGGCAAGTGAAGTGTTTCAATTTTTAGCAACAGCAAAAGCAGGGTTTCCCTCTCCGGCCAATGATTACCTGGAGCCGGACCTGGATTATAATGCCTACCTGAAAAAACATCCTTCCTCAACTTTTTCTTTCAGGGTGGAAGGAGAATCGATGAAGGAATCTTTTATTCCTCATGGCAGCATCATTGTGGTGGACAGGTCCATCAAACCATTCAACAACTGCATTATTGTTGCCAGCCTGGATGGGGAGATGATCATCAAGCATATCGTCAAAACCAGGGAAGGGATGTTTTTGATGCCTGCCAATTCAAAGTATAAATCGGTGAAGGTGGAAGAAGGGATGGATTTTAAAATCTGGGGGACGGTGACGCATGTGATCATTGATGTATTAAAATCCTGAAGATGGTAGCGCTAATCGATTGTAATAATTTTTATGTGTCTTGCGAACGGTTGTTTGATCCGAAGCTGGAGAAAAAACCCGTGATCGTATTATCCAACAACGACGGGTGCGCCATTTCAAGAAGCGAAGAAGCCAAGGCTCTTGGCATTCAGATGGCGCAGCCTGCCTTTATGATTCCGGAAGCTATAGCGGGAGATGTCAGGATGTTTTCCTCCAACTATACTTTGTACGGCGATATCAGCGCAAGGGTGATGCAGGTGATCAGGGAGCTGGTGCCGGTTACCGAGATCTATTCCATTGACGAGATCTTTGCAGACCTCAGCAGCATGAGGTGGACGAATCTTAACAATCTGGCACTTGAGATCAGGGAGAAAGTAAAAAGATTAACAGGGATACCGGTGAGCGTAGGCATTGGCGCTACAAAAACCCTGGCTAAGATGGCCAATCGTTACGCGAAAAAAAAGTTTCCCGGCATCGGGGTGTTTTCAGCAGATGCAAAAGATAAAACAGAAGCGATGTTACGCGAAACTTCGGTTGGTTCCATCTGGGGCATCGGCAAACAATACACAGCCCTTCTGGAAAAAAACGGTTTTGCCAGCGCTTATGATTTTTCCAGGGCCCCGGAGGAATGGGTGCGGAAAAACCTCAGCGTGGTAGGCCAGCGCATGCTGCATGAACTGAATGGTGTTGCCTGTCTTGAATGGGAGGTGGAACCACCTGCAAGAAAAAACATTACCACTTCCAGGTCATTCGGTGAATTGATCACCGATAAAAATGAGATCAGGCAGGCGCTTACAAAATTTACCAGCAACTGCGCGGAAAAACTCAGGCGTGAAAAGAGCTGTGCGCGGAAAATGAATGTGT
>JAEYUA010000207.1 GCA_023433755.1 Bacteroidota bacterium
GGCACATCCGCCGCATGGTGGTAGATCATGATGATGCCAATGATGTTTTGCAGAATGTTTTTATCAGGGTATGGAACGGGCTCGACAACTTCCGGGAAGATTCTCAACTTTATACCTGGCTCTACCGTATCGCCACTAACGAAAGTTTAACATTCATCGAAGGTCAGAAAAAAAGAGCTGCCGTAAGCTTTAGTGATGTGGAAACCGGGTTAAGCAATAAGGTGATGGCCGACAAACATTTTGATGCGAACAAACTGGAATGGAAACTCCAGTTGGCCATCCAGCAATTACCTGAAAAACAAAGAATTGTATTCAGCCTCAGGTATTACGATGAAATGCCCTACGAAGAAATGAGCAGGGTACTGGAAACCAGTGAAGGCGCCCTCAAAGCAAGCTATCACCATGCAGTAAAAAAAATAGAGGACTATATTAAAAACC
Organism: Bacteroidota bacterium; assembly: GCA_023433755.1. Taxonomy (GTDB): domain Bacteria; phylum Bacteroidota; class Bacteroidia; order Chitinophagales; family Chitinophagaceae; genus Flavisolibacter. The sequence goes on from JAEYUA010000207.1 coordinate 439, forward strand.
ATTAAACTTTGATCTCCCTGCTGCGTCTTAACTCCGTAAATGAATAACCGTCTCACCATACCGGATGAATTGAAAGCGCTCCAAAGTGACCTTTCACCTCAAATCAATGGGCAACCCTACCAGGTTCCCAACGGGTATTTCGAGTCTCTTCCCGAACTAATCATGGCAAGGGTGAGGTTAAACGGACTGAACGCCGCGGAGGAAATCTCTGAACTCTCCCCGCTCCTGGCAGGTCTTTCCCGGAAAATGCCCTTTGATGTCCCTGGAAATTATTTTGCAACAACTGCAGGTAATCTAGAATCAATTACATCCGACGAAGATTCACTGGTGCTGTCTTTTATCAGCAAGGAGATGCCTTACCAGGTGCCAACGGGATATTTTGCAAATTTCCCTGATCAAATGCTGGAAAAGCTTCCCCGCCATCAGGCGAAGGTGATCCCGGTGATGAGAAGGAAATGGATGCGTATGGCAGTTGCCGCGAGTGTTACCGCCATCATGGCCATTTCAGGTTTTCTTTATTTCAATAACAGGACTGAAATAGCACCCGCCGGTAATGAAACAGTTTCCACTGAATTGAAAGATGTAAGTACCGAAGAACTGGATGCATTCATCAGGAATGCCACGGGCGGCAAACAGCCCGAGGCCAATGATAATATCACTGCATCCGAAGATGCCAGTGCCTTGCTGAATGATGTTTCTGATAAAGAACTGGAAGCCTTCCTTTCAGGCGTTCCTTTAGATGAAATGCCTGCGGCTGATGAAAGCCTTGACCTTTTGTATAATTAATCAGAATGAAAAGAATTATCTACATATTATTTTTTGCGCTTGCCATCAGTCCTTTGTCCTGGTCGCAGGACGTGGATGATGATCCCGGCGGCAAGCTCCGTGAAAAGATGGTTGAGTACATCCAGAAAAAACTTGTGCTTACCAAATCTGAATCTGAAAAATTTGAACCCGTGTTCCTCGATTACCTCAAACAGATGAGAAGTACCCGCCAGGAATACCGTGGCGACCAGATCATGCTCCGTAAAAAAGTGGCGGACCTAAGGGTGCGTACCCGCGACCAGTTGAAGCCGATCATTGGTGAACAGCGTAGTAATGAAGTGTTTACACATGAGCAGGAGTTCATCAGGCTGGCACTCCAGGAGCAAAGAGAACGCATCAAAAACCGCAAGGAAGGCCGTGCTAACAAAAAATCCGGAATGTTGCAATAAAGTCGTTTTTCGACTATATTTGGCACTGGTGTTTTTCATAGGTTAGCAACGGCCGGCTCTTTTTAGGGCGGGCCTTTCATTTAAAAAACTTCATTTTTCCACTCTGGGCTCGTGAGACGTGATTCGTGAGAGGTGAGAAGCTTCGCCATCCGGATTCATTAGCGCAGCACGATACGGCTACCTGTTCTCCAATAACTTTTTCACATATGCGATCTGCCCGATATGGTAGATATCATGCTGTACAATCCCGTTCAATAAATGCCTGAAATCATATTTGCGGTCGCGGACCTTTTGCGTGAGTTTTGATTCGGGGAATTGTTCAACCAGTGTAGTGAGTTCATGCTGCAGGGATTCAAATTCTTTCAATCCTTTTTTCCAGAGTGCCCGGTCACTATGATCCAGAACTCGCCAGTCATCGGCCTCGAATTGCGCTACAGTTTTACCTTCCTCTTCTTTCAGCCTGCTGATGGTAAAGGCCTTCCAGGTATTCATATGCCATAACAATTCCAGGATGGAATGCTGGCCTAATGGTTTTTCAAAAACGAGGTGTTCTTCAATTTCAAAAAGAAGATCCTTCACACTCCTGCCAAACCAGGGATCACCGTCCCATGCGTCTTTCATTTGTTTGATGATATGTTCCATAAACATAGTTGTTATGGGCTAATGGCCATTGGCTATTGGCTATTGGCTTATTTGCTCAAATACATACTCCTATCCTTATACAACTGCCTGAAATAAGGATCTCTCAAATCTTTGATGAACCTGATGGCTTCTCCTGTACTTTTCATTTCAGGTCCGAGCTCCTTGCTCACACCTGGAAATTTATTGAAAGAGAACACCGGTTCTTTGATGGCGAACCCTTTCAGCTTTTTCTCATAAGTGAAATCAGTCAGTTTATTTGCACCGATCATCACCTTGGTTGCAATGTTGAGATAAGGTATGCCATAGGCCTTGGCAATGAAGGGTGTGGTTCTGGATGCTCTCGGGTTGGCTTCGATCACATAAACTTTTCCGTCCTTGATAGCAAACTGGATGTTGATCAGCCCTTTGATATGAAGTGCCCTTGCGATCTTTTCAGCATAGTGCTCCATGGTGGTTACCACGAGAGGTGTAAGATTGAAAGCAGGCAACACGGCATTACTGTCACCACTGTGAATGCCGGCGGGTTCAATATGCTCCATCACACCCATCACATGAAAATGCTCACCGTCGAAGATCGCGTCGATCTCTGCTTCCTGGCAGCGGTCAAGGAAATGGTCGATCAGGATCTTGTTATCAGGAATATGTTTCAATAGACTGATCACTGCTTTTTCCAGTTCATCATCATTGATCACGATACGCATGCGCTGGCCGCCCAGTACATAACTTGGGCGCACCAGTACCGGGTATCCCACTTTCTGCGCTACTTCAACCGCTTCATCAACCGTGAAAGCAGTTCCGTAATCGGGATAGGGAATTCCCAACTCTTTAAGCATATCACTGAAACGCCCACGGTCTTCAGCGATGTCCATGTTATCGTAGGATGTCCCAATGATTTTGATGCCTTTTTTATGCAGGCGTTCTGAAAGTTTCAACGCGGTTTGTCCGCCAAGCTGCACAATCACACCTTCAGGTTTTTCATGTTCGATGATCTCCCAGAGATGTTCCCAGTAAACCGGCTCGAAATACAGTTTGTCCGCCATGTCAAAATCCGTTGACACCGTTTCAGGGTTACAGTTGATCATGATGGATTCATAACCACATTCCTTGATGGCAAGCAATCCATGCACACAGCAATAATCGAATTCAATACCCTGCCCTATGCGGTTGGGCCCACTGCCAAGCACAATAATTTTTTTCTTATCCGTTACCTTGCTTTCATTGGCATGGCCTTCTTCGAAAGTGGAATAGAAGTAAGGCGTTTTTGCTTCAAATTCCGCGCTGCAGGTATCTACCATTTTATAAACCCTGGTGATGCCTGCCGCTTTCCTTTTTTCAAACACTTCTTCTTCACTTCCGTCAGTGATGATCCTTGCGATCTGTTCATCACTGAAGCCATGCACTTTGGCTTTCTTCAGCAGGTCCACCGGCAGATCTTCCAGCCAGTAATTGCTTAACTCTTTTTCTATATTGCAGATCTTCTGTATCTCGTAAAGGAACCACCTGTCAATCCCGGTGGCCTTCGCGATGGTATTCACACTGATGCCAAGCATGAGGGCATCCTTGATCCTGAAGATGCGGTCCCATTTCGGAACCTTGATGTATTCCAGCAATTCTTCGGATTTCATTCCGCTCTTTCCATAATAGCCCAGTCCCACCGCGTTATTTTCAAGGCTCTGGCAGGCTTTCTGAATCGCCTCCGTAAAACTTCTTCCAATGGACATTACCTCACCTACGCTTTTCATCTGCAGGCCAAGGGTATCGTTGGCTCCTTTGAACTTGTCAAAATTCCAGCGGGGGATTTTTACGATTACATAGTCAAGAGCGGGTTCAAAATAAGCCGAGGTAGTTTTGGTAATCTGGTTTTCCAGTTCATCCAGCGTATAACCAATGGCCAGCTTGGCCGCGATCTTGGCAATTGGATAACCGGTTGCCTTGGATGCCAGGGCCGAAGAACGGCTCACACGCGGGTTGATCTCAATGGCGATAATCTCTTCATTTTCCGGGTTAAGTGCAAACTGCACATTACAACCGCCGGCAAAATTCCCAAGGTCGCGCATAATCATGATAGCCGTGTTGCGCATAAGCTGGAAGGCTGTATCGCTCAGGGTCATTGCCGGTGCCACCGTAATGGAATCACCGGTATGCACACCCATGGGATCAAAATTCTCAACCGTACAGATGATGCACACATTATCGGCACTGTCTCTTAATAATTCCAGTTCAAATTCCTTCCATCCGAGTACTGCTCTTTCCACGAGTACTTCATGTATGGGAGAGGCTTCAAGACCCTTGGTTAGGGCTTCGTCAAGGTCTTCCTTGTCATGCACAAATCCACCACCTGTTCCACCCAGTGTAAATGAAGGTCTGATCACTAAAGGAAAACCGATATCCTGCGCAAACTCTTTTCCTTCAAGAAAAGAATTCGCGGTTTTGGCTGTAGCAACCGGAACGCCAAGCCTGATCATCCATTGCCGGAACTTTTCACGATCCTCAGCCTTGTCGATCGCTTTAATGTCCACACCCACCAGGCGCACATTGTATTTTTCCCAGACACCCAGGTCTTCGGCTTCTTTGGCGAGGTTCAGCGCTGTTTGTCCACCCATAGTAGGTAACACGGCATCTATATCGTTTTCTTCCAGTATCTGTTCAATACTTTCCACCGTAAGAGGCAGCAGGTAAACACGGTCCGCCATCATGGGGTCCGTCATGATAGTTGCCGGGTTGCTGTTGATCAGGATCACCCTGATCCCTTCCTCCCTCAGGCTTCGCGCCGCCTGCGTGCCTGAGTAGTCAAACTCGCAGGCCTGGCCAATTACAATGGGTCCGGAACCAATGATCAGAACAGATTTAATGGAATTGTCTTTAGGCATGATTTTGCAAATTGCGCAAATGTAAATCAATAAAGAATAGGCGGGCCAATTTCAAAAAGCCTTTACCGCCTGGTTGACCATTTATTTACATAAAAAAAGGGCTGCACCGGGCAACCCTCTTTGTGATTCTTATTCAACCCTGATCAATAAGCTGACCCGTTATGGTCAAATGCATTTGCAGGCTGGTTGTTCTTTTTTTGTCCGAACACATCTTTCACTCTTCCCAGGTTTTCATCAACCAGTTTTTTACCCTTATTTTTCAGGTCAGTTTTTTGCTGCTCACTCATCTTGGAATATTTGTAAGCGCCAAAGGCTGCTGCGCCCAGGAGAAGCAGTGAGCCGATTCCAGGTCTTGCCATAATTTATTTTTTTAATAATGAATAAATAATCTTTTGCTGAAATGTTTAATAAAATATCATACCATTTGACATTTTAGTCTCCAATGGAACAATGATTGAAGAATTACCTTGCGGTATAAATCCAACCGATAGAAGAATGATGATCAAAAGAAACGGCATTTTACTGATTGTGTTATTTTTTGCACGTATTGCCCAGGCTCAACCCTCGTATCCACAAAACTATTTCCGCCACCCGCTCAATATCAGGATGGAACTGGTTGCCAATTACGGTGAAATTCGAACCAATCACTGGCATATGGGACTCGACATCCGCACCCAGCAAAGGGTGAACCTGCCTGTGTATGCCGCCGCTGAAGGTTATATTTCCAGGGTATTGGTTGAGCCCGGTGGTTTTGGCCAGGCCATTTATATTGACCACCCCAATGGCTTTACAACGCTCTATGCCCACATGAATGGATTTTATCCTGCGCTTGACCAGTACGTCAAAAAGCAGCAGTATGAAAAACAGAGCTGGCATGTAAACCTGAAACTACCTGCCGGTTTATTTCCCGTGATAAAAGGAACTTATATTGGATTAAGTGGAAGCACCGGTGGATCCCAGGGCCCCCACGTACACTTCGAGATCCGCGATACTAAAACAGAAAATGTTCTCAATCCTTTACTCTTCCGGTTTCCCATAGCTGATGCTGTGCCGCCAACCGTTACCAGGCTCGCCCTGTATGACCGCAATATCAGCACTTATGAACAATCGCCGCAACTACTGACTCTTCAGAAATCCGGCACCGCAATCACCATTCCGGGTGGTGCCTTGCGTACAGGTTCCAATAAGATCAGTTTTGCCATTGGCGCGGTAGATCGTTTCAGTGGTACCAACAATCCCAATGGCATTTACAGCGCAACCATTTCTCTCGATGGCCAGCCCGTGTCGGGTTTCGTACATGATAATATCAGTTATCCTGATTCCAGGTATATCAATGCACAACTCGACATGCCTTTCAAATCAAAAGGACGGGGAGATCTGCAGCATATTTCTCCTTTGCCAGGCAGCAGGCATATCCCTTATAATGTATATGGTGGAGATGGCATGATCCATTTGAATGATACCAACCCTCATGATGTGGTGATTGATGTGAAAGATGCCAATAACAACCTGACACGCATCCGTTTTAAAGTGCAGTATGATCCTTCCCTTTCAAAAAATTATCCTGTAACGGCCTCTGAAAGATTTATTCCCAATGAAGTGAATGTGCTGGAGCGTGAAAATTTTGAAATGTTCACCACCGAGTTTGCCGTGTATGATACCATCACTGCCCAATACAAGGAAAGCGCTTCCACTACGAAAGATGCCCTTTCACCTTTGTTCCAGGTTTTAAGCCCGGCCATTCCCGCGCACGACCACCTCACGGTAAGGATCAGGGCAGGAGAAAGTTTTGATGAACAATGGAAAGACAGGGTTGTGATCAAAAACACGAGCGGTAGCAGATCCTATATACAAAAAGCAGCCTGGCTGAACGGATGGTTCTCTGCCGGTTTCCGGCAGTTTGGAACCTACCAGGCATTTATTGATACCCTGCCTCCCACCGTCAATAATGTGCCCGCGGATCTTTCGAAGTCCACAAGAATTGTATTCACTCCAAAGGATAATTTCAATGTAATCAAAAGTTTCAGGGCTGAGTTGAACGGGCAATGGCTCCGTTTCACCAATGATAAAGGCCGCACCTGGATCTATAGCTTTGATGAACATTTCCCGCGCGGCAATCATACTTTGAAGGTTACAATCGAAGACGAGGCAGGAAATGTTACAGAGAAAAGCTGGAATGTGAGGAGATAGCCAAAAGCCAATGGCTAATGGCCAATAGCCGTTAGCCGTTAGCTAAACCCGAATAATCATTAAACCAATGGCAACACATCTGAAAGAAGGCGATAAGGCACCTGCGTTTTCCGGCAGGGACCAGGATGGAAATATCATTTCACTTTCCAGCCTCAAAGGAAAGAAGATCGTTTTATTTTTTTATCCTGAAGATGATACTCCTACCTGCACGGTTGAAGCATGCAACCTGCGTGATAACTATCCACTGCTAAAGCAAAATGGTTTTGTAGTGTTAGGCGTGAGCCCGGATGATGAAAAAAGCCATACCCGTTTCCGTGAGAAATTCAATCTTCCTTTTTCACTCATCGCTGATCCAACCAAAAAGATCATTGATAAATATGGCGTCTGGGGCAAAAAAAATCTTTATGGAAGGGAATACATGGGTCTTCACCGCACCACTTTTGTTATCAATGAAAAAGGTATAATCAAAAAAATATTCCTGAGGCCCAGGAACAAAGCACACGCCGAAGAGATTTTGAAATCAGCGGGCTGAGAAGTATTTTGATGCCTCAATCCATACTAATGAAACAAATCGTTTTTTGTTTCCTGATTTTAGTTTTTACCAGCTGCACAAAAGAAAAAAAGTCTGCCGTTCCTTCAGGAACCTATACCATTATTGAGACCAGTGCCGGATCAGGATATGGTATAGTTCAAACAAATTACCAGCCGGGAACCGGCACTGATATAAACTTCGGCACCAATGGAATTTTCACGGTTTCTGACGCGACAAGCCCCTTGTCATCTTTTAACCGCTATGAAATTACCGGCAACCTGATCAGGTTTTATCATTCTTTGTCAGGTGAAGAAATGAAAGCCGCGTACGATATTGGTACCAGGCTTTCCCTGAATTATGAACTGGCAAGATGCGGTTATAAGGAAATTTTCATCCCCCGTTAATGATCCACTCCACGGTACCTACCGGGAAACTTTCTTCCGTGGCATGATAAACAAGCAGCTCACCCTGGTCGGTAACATCCAGCAAATCGCCCTCAAATATCCTGTTATCTTTTTTGAGCCTGATGCGTTCTCCCTTCCTGTATAAATTTTCGCGGTAAAATTTTCGGATGGCTCCCGGATCTTTAATCATAAGACGGAATGCTTTTTCAAAGTCTTCGCAAAGTTCTTTGGCAAGTTGAAGAGGATCGAATGACTTGCCAGTGATCTGCCTGAGCGAAACAGCTTTTTGCCCCAGCGCACCAAAATCCACCTGGTTCACATTAATACCCGTACCAATCACGGCAAAACTCCAACGTCCTTGTTGCCAGGTATTTTCAATGAGAATTCCCGCTGCCTTTCTGTCACGCCAGTACAGATCATTTGGCCATTTGATTTTGACCTCATCTGCTATATATCTGTTAAAGAAATGTTTGCAGGCGGTGGCTGACATCATGCTCAATAAAAAAAGATCCGTGGTGTGCCGGGGTTCCACCACTATGCTGATGGCAATGTTCTCGCCCCCTGCAGAGAGCCATTCCCTGTTACGCTGGCCTTTTCCCCTCGTTTGCTCATGCGCAAATACCGCCATTCCGTGCTGTGCCATAGCTTCACGAACCAGTCCCATGGCATAGTTGTTGGTGCTGTCTACCGCAGGCAGTTCTATGAAAGGTGTCCCTATGGGCTTTAAAGATGACAATTAACCACTATTTTTGAGCAAAGAAAGAACTCTTTAATTGTTACTACCTTGACTGCTGCTCAAATTATTTTCAAACAAAAAAACTGACCAGGCATTTGGAACCATTGGAAGTATTGGCGAATAGGAAGAAAGGCACTGCCCGTTTGAACAGGAATTCAAAAATCTTTAAAACAATCATCAGGGCGATACAGGAAAAGAAGGGTGAAGACATCATCTCGCTCGACCTCAGGAAAATACCCGAAGCCGTGGCGGATTTTTTTATTGTATGCAGTGCAGGCAACCAGCCGCAGATCCGCGCCATTACTGATTCCGTTGAATTCGAGGTTAAAACCCATTGTGGAGAGAATCCCTACCATCTTGAAGGCAAACAGACTTTGCACTGGGTGCTGATTGATTATGTGAACATAGTGGTACACGTAATGATGCCTGAGCAAAGAAAATTCTATAAACTGGAAGAAATGTGGAGCGATGCGCCACTGGAAGAATACAAGAGCTGAGTTGCCCGGTAATTCTGGCCAAAAACAATTTACTTGCACCATTCAAAGACTTATAAGAACAAATACAATGTCACAAGAGCCATATAAAAACGATAAATCCAAACTTCCCAAATTTTCTAACCGCCCTCCAGGTGAGGGTGGAGACAATGCTCCCAAAAAAGGACCCAAGTTCAGCATCTACTGGGTGTACGCGATCATTTTCGCTGTACTCATTGGCATGCAGGTATTCAGTCCTTTTTCTTCCGGCAGCGCGGAGATAGACCAGAACAGGTTTGAACAAATGCTTCGTGAAGGTGATGTGGAGGATTTTATCATTGTATCCAACCGGAATGCGGTAAGGGTAAAGATCAAGAACGAAGCCATTCCAAAATATGATGGTGAAGGCGCTGGGAAGATCGGCAAAAACCTCAAGGACAATAAGGAATACCAGGCAAGCTTCAAAGTGGCCTCCGTTGAATCCTTCAAGGATGACATGCGCGAGTTCTATAAAGTGAATCCTGAAGTAAATAAGATCGTAGGTAAGGCCGAAACAGAAACCAACTGGTTCAGCCCCCTGCTGCAAACGCTTCTTCCCATCCTCATCTTTATCGGCCTCTGGATCCTGCTCATGCGTAAAATGGGTGGTGGAGCCGGCGGTGGCGGTGGCCCTGGTGGCATCTTCAACATTGGCAAATCAAAAGCTACTTTATTCGATAAAGGCACCCGTGTCAATATCACTTTTTCAGATGTTGCCGGTCTTGATGAAGCCAAGGTGGAAGTAATGGAGATCGTTGACTTCTTACGCAATCCTAAAAAATATACAGCCCTTGGTGGTAAGATCCCCAAAGGCGCCCTGCTGGTAGGCCCTCCGGGAACAGGTAAGACCCTCCTGGCCAAAGCTGTTGCAGGTGAAGCGCAGGTTCCTTTCTTCAGCCTGAGCGGTTCTGATTTCGTGGAAATGTTTGTGGGTGTGGGTGCCAGCCGTGTGCGCGACCTCTTCAAGCAGGCCCGTGACAAAGCTCCCTGTATCATCTTCATCGACGAGATCGACGCTATTGGCCGTGCCCGTGGTAAGAACATGATGATGAGCAATGATGAAAGGGAAAGCACATTGAACCAGCTCCTCGTGGAAATGGATGGTTTTGGTACGGATGTCGGCATCATTGTGCTGGCGGCCACCAACCGTCCCGATGTTCTTGATACCGCTCTTTTGCGCCCCGGCCGTTTCGACAGGCAGATAACGATCGATAAACCTGATGTAAAAGGTCGTGAAGCCATCTTTAAGGTTCACCTGAAACCAATCAAGGTTTCTGAAAAAGTGGATATTCATAAACTTGCTGAACAGACTCCGGGTTTTGCCGGTGCCGATATTGCCAACGTGTGTAATGAAGCCGCGCTGATTGCTGCAAGAAAAAACAAGCAGGCCGTGGATATGAGTGATTTCCAGGATGCGGTTGACCGTGTGATCGGCGGTCTTGAAAAAAAGAACAAGATCATCTCTCCCGAAGAGAAAAAAATCATTGCTTACCACGAAGCAGGACACGCGATTTGCGGATGGTACCTCGAGCATGCTTATCCATTGCTGAAAGTAACGATCGTTCCACGTGGTACCGCAGCTCTTGGTTATGCGCAATACACGCCAAAAGAGCAATATCTCTATGATACCGACCAGTTGAACGACCAGATCTGTATGACCCTCGGTGGTCGTGCCAGTGAAGAGATCTTCTTCGGCAAGATCTCAACCGGCGCCCAGAACGACCTTCAACAGATCACGCGGATCGGTTATGCCATGGTTACTGTTTATGGTATGAATGAAAAGGTGGGTAATATCAGTTTCTACGATCCTCACCAGGACCAGACCTTTACCAAACCTTATTCTGAAGAAACTTCCAAACTAATTGACGAGGAAGTGCGTAAGCTCATTGACGATGCTTATGACAGGACAAAAGCATTATTGAGAGAGAAAAAAGGTGATGTTGAAAAACTGGCAGAAGCCCTGTTGGACAAGGAAGTTTTATTCCAGAGCGATGTGGAAGCCCTGATCGGACCTCGTCCCTTCCAGGATAAACACCTGCTGGATGTGGACCCCAATGAAAAACATCCTGATGGTGGCATCAGTGAAGGGGTACCACCTTATGATCCCAATGTCACCAACCAGGCCCAGTAAGCAATGAATCATTCAGCATCTAAAAATAACATACTGAAAAAAATACGCATGGCGTTGGCTCAACCAACGCCATTGCCTTTTCCCAATGCCGCGGCTTCAGAAAAAGTATTCCAGCCACAGCAGCAGGACCTGGTAGTTGAATTCGCGGAACAGTTCACCCAGCTACAGGGCAAATTTGTTTTTTGTATGAATAAGGAAGAACTGGTGGAACAGTTTGCCAAACTTTCCTACCAGAACCAGTGGACCAAAATCTATTGCACCGAAGAGAAATGGAAACCGCTGGTAAATCCTAATCTTTTTCACCAGGACCTGGCCAGTTGCGATGCTGCGGTTACCGGCTGTGAGTTTTTAATTGCAAGAACAGGAAGCATTGTTTTGTCTTCAGCAGGCCAGGGAAGGCTTCCCAGTGTTTATGCACCCGTGCATGTTTGCATCGCTTCCGCTTCGCAACTCGTTTATGATATACGCGACAGCCTGCAGGGATTGAGTGCCCAATACAAAAACAGGTTTCCTTCCCTTATCACACTGGCTACGGGACCCAGCCGCACAGCAGACATAGAAAAGACCCTGGTTGTTGGCGTACACGGTCCTAAAGAAGTATATTGTTTCGTGCTCGACGACCAGTCTTAACCTGAATTTTCATGCAGCTTCCACCTGGCAAAAAAATCTATTTCCTTTCCGATTTTCATCTCGGCGCGCCGGATGCTGAAAAGTCGCTCGTGCGTGAAAAAAAGATCGTTGCTTTCCTGGAATCCATCCGGCATGATGCCCACACGATATTTTTAGTAGGTGATATGTTCGATTTCTGGTACGAATACCGCAAGGTGGTGCCCCGGGGATTCGTGCGCCTGCTTGGAAAGATCGCTTCAATGTCGGATGAAGGTATCCGTTTCCATTTTTTTGTAGGCAACCACGATATGTGGATGAAGGATTATTTCCAGCAAGAACTCAATATCCCTGTTTATTTCGAACCAAAACCCTTTGAATTCAACAGGAAGAAATTTTTTATTGGCCATGGTGATGGACTGGGCCCGGGCGACCATGGATATAAAAGGCTGAAAAAGGTATTCCGCAATCCCGTTTGCCAGTGGTTATTCGGTATCCTCCCGCCCGCTATTGGCATGGGAATCGCTAATTATGCCAGCAGGAGAAGCCGTGCCGCCACAGGCCAGAGCGAAGAAAAGTTTTTGGGAGAAGACAGGGAATGGCTGCTGATTTATTGCAGGGAAGCATCAAGGGTGGAAAATTTTGATTTTTTTATATTCGGACATAGACATCTGCCCATAGATTACCGTCTTGATAATGGAAGCCGTTACATAAACCTGGGCGACTGGATCCATTATGATACCTACGCAGTATTTGATGGTGAAAAAATAAAACTTGAATCATGGTCAGGTCATGATGATAAAATCAACAGGAATCATTGAAAATAGTACTGCTGCATATCTTCTTACTCTGCCTGGTGCAGGCAACGACGGCCCAGGATTCTTCATTTGTGCTGGTGCGCACCTATGAAGGCGATATTGCCACGGCAGCAATGGATCATTTCGACAATCTTTATATCGTATCGGGTAAAGGGCAGGTGAAAAAATTCACAGCATCAGGCGATTCAGGCGGAGTGTACAACCAGGTAAGGAATTTTGGCAAACTCTCAACCATTGATGTTTCCAACCCTCTTAAGATCCTGCTATTCTACAGGGATTTTTCTTCTATCGTTGTGCTGGACCGCTTTCTAACCCCAATCACCACCATTGACCTGAGGAAGTATTCCATTTTGCAGCCGGGAGCCATTGGGCTTTCTTACGATAATAATATCTGGGTGTATGATGAGTATGACAATAAACTAAAAAAGATCAACGAACAGGGCAACCTGCTAATGGAGACTTCGGATTTCAGGTCAGTATTCAATCAAACTGTTTCTCCGCAAAAGATCATGGATGATAATGGCCTGGTTTACCTGGCTGACACAACCAACGGGGTATTTGTATTTGACAGCTACGGTACCTTCCAGAAAAAAATACCGGTGATGAACTGGAAAAGCATTGCAGTGAACAAGACCAATATCGTGAGTACTTCGGCTGACTGGATTACGGTTTTTAATACGGCCACACTAATGGAGACCCGGAGAAAACAACCTTTCTTTGATCCCTACCACCAGGCATTTACACTTGCAAATAAGCTGGTGATCTTTTCCGGCAGTAAATTGCAGGTGTGGCAGTACCGGTTTTAAGCCCGGGTCAAATTTATCGGCATAACATGAATGAATTTTTCAACCGCGAATTTTTAGATAACCCGATCCGGGATTATGCCTGGATCCTTGGCATCATCCTGTTTGTGATTGTTCTGAACAAAGTGATTTCAAGATATATTGCCTTGCTGCTGTGCAAGGTTTTTACAAGAGCATGGAAAGATTTTGACCAGAAAAAATTCGTTGACCTGATCCTCCATCCCCTCGGAACCTTCCTGGTGATCACGGTTTCAATTGTGGCTTTATACCGCCTCAATTTTCCTGAAGACCTCAATATCACCCTGTACAAATTTCATCTAAAAAATATCCTGCTCTCAATCGGCATTGCCATACAGGTGATCACTTTTACCTGGCTTGTACTGAGAGTGATTGATTTTATTGCAAGCATACTAGAATCTAAAGCCAACCTCACACCATCACAGGCCGACAACCAGCTCATTATTTTTTTCCGCGATTTTTTAAAGGTTATTATGGGCATCATCGGTGGTGTAATGCTCCTCCATTTCGCATTCAATTATAATGTGG
>JAEYUA010000303.1 GCA_023433755.1 Bacteroidota bacterium
GCGCATGGCTATCATATTGTAAAAAGACTGAACCGCGTCCCTATCCCTTCACAAAAAACAGAAACCATATTAGAGAGTTTGCAAACCAGGGTAGAGAACAGTGACCGCATGGAAGTGATGCGTAAAAACCTGGTCAAGGAAAAAACAAAGAACATCAAAATCACAGCTCTTGCCTACGACCAGCAATTGTTGTGGGCTTTTTCAGACAGTTTACTGAATTACCAGTCGCCTGGCCGTGTGATTCCAATTACCAATGAAACTGTATTGTTCAGCGTAGGTGACAGGGCCGTTACCGGTCTTGACTGGATCAGTTTCGCACAGGCCTTCCGCTACAAGTCAGATGGCTCGGGACTGAAGACCTATCCACAACTGATGGATGAATTCCGTGAAGCGCTGGCCATGGATTATTACCAGAACAACCTGGAATATTACAATGAAGATTTTGCAAGGCAATTGAATGAATTCAAAGAAGGCAACCTGTTTTTTGAAATCATGCAAAAGGAGGTGTGGGGACCTGCTCAAACTGACCAGGCAGCGCTTGAGAATTATTTTAATGCCAATAAAGCCAGGTATCACTGGAAGGAAAGCGCAGACGCGGTGATCTTTTACGCAGCCGATCCAGCCATTGCCAAAACCTTCCGCGACCAGCTTGTGAAATCACCCAAAAACTGGAACAATATCGCGGCCAGTTTCAGCGAGAACATTGCAGCAGATTCAAGCCGTTTTGAGCTGGCGCAAATTCCCAATCCCGGTAAAAAAACTTTGAAGCCCGGTACCATTACGGCTTTACTGGTGAATGCAACAGACCAATCCACTTCATTTGCGTATGTACTCAGGCTGCATACCAAAAAAGAAGCCCGCAGTTTTGAAGAAGCAAGGGGACTGGTGATTAATGATTACCAGTCAGCACTTGAAAAAAAATGGGTAAATGAGTTGAAACAAAAATACCCGGTCAGGATTAACCAGTCTGTGGTGGATGGCCTTGTGCGTGCCAGGGCATTTGAATGACCCGGTGAATTTTATTCTTCATGTTATACAGGCAACATTTAGCGAAAGATAAAAAACTGGCTCCTTTCATTGAGGGACATGAAAGTTTTGAATTAACCATCCGAAAGAATATTTGCCTGCGGCTTTGCGCTTCCATCATGAGCCAGCAACTGTCAACAAAAGTGGCAAAAGTGATCTTCCAGCGCTTCCTGGACCTGTATGGTGGAAAAGAACCGGGTCCGGAAAAAATTGCTGCTACACCCTTTGACACCTTAAGAGCCATAGGCCTGAGCAATGCCAAAACACAATACGTTTTGAATGTGGCTGCCTTTGCTATTGAAAATGATCTGAAAGACAGCCGCATCAAAAAAATGAGCGATGAAGAGATCATCAGTCTGCTTACACAAATTAAAGGTGTAGGGAGGTGGACCGTGGAGATGTTACTGATGTTCACACTGGGTCGTGAAGACGTATTTGCGGTGGATGATTACGGCATACAAAGCGCCATGAAAAAAATTTACCGGCTCAACGAAAAAGATAAAAAGAAGTTCCGCCAGAAGATGTTGGCCATATCGCAGAAATGGTCGCCTTACCGTACTTATGCCTGCCTTCATTTATGGCATTACAAGGATAATGAATAATAAAAACCGTTCACATTCAGTGCTTAACGAAAACCTGATGGAAAACATCCCAAACTCCGCAATAGTTTTCTTACCTTGACCCCCCTGTCCCCCCTATGGCTGCTTTAAACCAATCAGTCCATGGACAACATCTTATTGAAAATAACCGAACAAAAAAACAGGATGATCGAAGAGGTCATCACTAACTTCCTTGGCCACAAACCCACGCCGGAAGAAAAAAAGCAATTCAACATCATCAACCAGCTCGGCGAAAGCATCATTTATTTCAAAGGAGACCTATTATGCAGCATCCGTTATGAAACGGTGGAGGACAAGGTTTCTTATGAAACACCGGAGGTGGTGTTTAGTAAGTTGATGCCCCGGAATAATTAACGTGAGCCGTGAGGCGTGAGGCGTGAGACGTGAATTACAATTTTAAAAGGAACCTTGCTTGAATTTGTTTACCTGCATCCTTGCAGGCATATTTACTTCGACTACTGATTATATACTTAAATTCACTGTTCTATGGTACGCTGACTTTGAACTACCGACTTTGAACTACCGACTACAGACTACAGACTACCGACTACAGACTACCGACTCACAATCCCAGCACAAACTTCTCCGCCCTATCCAAATAATCCTGGCTAATCACTGCTCCCAAACCAGGAACATCATCCACCTCAATCACACCTTTATCCAAATATTTTATACCGCCAATCACAGGATCTTCTGTGAACATTAAAGGCGTATCAAAATCGCAATGATGAATATGATCATTGGCCAGTGCAAGATGCGCGGATGCTGTCATACCTAACCTCGATTCCATAAAACCACCTACCTGCATGTGCATGCCGGCGGCCTTGCCCAATGCCGCTATTTTAAGTCCTTTATAAAAACCTGAAGATTTGCCCAGCTTGATATTGAACATGCTGCAGGCCTT
>JAEYUA010000304.1 GCA_023433755.1 Bacteroidota bacterium
GCAGATGCTGAATAAAGCATACGGACAGGCAGAAAAAGATGAATTTTTTCATGCAATCATTTCAACGGTGATCAAATTAAATTTTCAATACAATTCAATCAGGCTGAAGGGGGGCCGCGGCTAAGGCAGGATTGCAGGAAGACAGTGGTGTAATGATTTTTGAGTTCAGGTGAACCGGAAGGCAGGTACAGAAATGGAACACCTGGTGAGGATACCTGCTGTGGCACGTAGGAAGCAGGAACAACCAGGTCATCAAGATCACAATGAACCTGCACATTATGCAGCACATCGGTATCGTGGTCGATGGTACAACCAGGGGTATCGTGATGATCAGCAAAAACATCATGCAGGAAAGCCTTGGGCGCCACCCCGGTAGCCAATACCAGCATCAGGCAGGCGGCGATCATTTTTTGTATGATGCGTTGATGTTTCAGGTTTTCGATTGTGAGTTGCAAAGGTAAGATAGGAAGCCATTTCATGACTAATCATCAATTTAACAATCCCGTTGCAGGTCTTTAACACCGGTTTTTTAATTCATTCAGTCATTGAAACGTCAAACCAGTGATCATGAAAAGAAAAATGGACATACGCGCTTCCTTCGACCAGCCAGTTCTATTAAAGGACATGGTAGAGAAACTGGCTGCTAAACGTTCATACCATTCTTATGCACAGGATCAGGTCCTGGGAGAATGGCAGCCGGTTGATACTTCATGCATTGAGAAATATGCCAGCGGAACGGTTGAATTCGCCTTCCCCAATAATGAAGAATTGCGCATTCCTTTCATCACCCGGTTTATTTTCAGTTGCACCCGTGAACAGGATCATCCTTACCAGATGAGCTGGGGCATGTCCCTTTCATAAAGCCGGACCTAACCGGCTGGATTCAGTTACAATACTTTATTTTCGGTCTAACAGACTGGCATCACACCCCTTATCATCCCTAATCATCAATTATGAAAGAAGTACTTGCGCGCAATAATGTAAAAGTTTTTGGAAATGGCAGCCAGCCAATGGTTTTTGCCCATGGATTTGGCTGCGATCAGAACATGTGGCGTTTTATGACACCTGCATTTGAAAACGATTACCAGATCATACTTTTCGATTATGTAGGCGCGGGTCATTCGGATATTAAAAGTTATCATCCTGAAAGATATAGTTCACTGAATGGTTATGCCCAGGATGTAATGGAGATTTGTGAGGCCCTGCAATTGAAAGATGTCATATTCGTTGGTCATTCAGTGAGCAGCATGATCGGCCTGCTGGCCGCTATTGAAAAACCTGGTTATTTCAGCCAGCTTATCATGGTGGGACCATCACCCTGTTACATCAACAAGGATGGATACCTGGGAGGTTTTGAAGAAAAAGATATTGAAGGCCTGCTGGAGACAATGGAAAAGAATTATATCGGCTGGGCTAATTTCATGGCCCCTAATATCATGGCCAATCCTGACCGCCCTGAACTGGGACAGGAACTCACAGAAAGTTTCTGCAGCACTGATCCTGTCATTGCCAGCCAGTTTGCAAGAGCCACATTTTTCTCGGATAACCGCGATGATCTTGTCAAATTAAAAACGCCCGCTCTCGTACTGCAATGCTCCGATGATATTATAGCACCGCTTGAAGTCGGCAATTATCTCCATGAGCATCTTCCCAATAGTGAATTAAAGATCATGAAGGCAAAGGGCCACTGCCCGCATATGAGTGAGCCTGGCGAAACCATCAGCCTGATCAAAGAATACCTGGCGCATGCTTGATTCCTATTTGAATGATGCACCATGCATTTGTTTCGGATTTGCAGATGACGGGCAACTTGAGCTTCTTAATGCCAGTTTATACCAACGCCTGGGATATGAGACTGGCAGCCTGGAAGGGAAGAACATAGAACAGATCCTTACTCTTCCTTCAAGGATTTTTTTCCAGACACATTTTTTCCCGCTCATCAGGATGCAGGGTCATGCCGGTGAGATCTTCCTTACGCTATTATCTAGATTTGGTGAACATATCGCCGTTCTTCTCAATGCTAAAAGAATGTTGCGTGATCACAGGAGCATAACCACCTGCATCTGCATCGAGGTGCCTAACCGTAAAAAATTTGAAGATGAACTGGTAGCTGCAAGAAAAGCGGCAGAAAAAGCACTGGCAGAAAATACAGCATTGACAGAAGCCAAATCCAGGCTTCAATCTTATGCTGAAAAGCTGGAAAACCAGATCAGTCTTGTTAACCGGCAGAACCATGAGCTGCAGCAATTTTACCATGTGGTGACCCACAACCTGAAAGAACCGTTGCGCAAGATGCTCATGTTCTCCGGGAAACTGCAGACTGAATATGATTCACCCGTTTTTCAGAAACTGGTTCGCTCCACTGAACAGATGCGCGCCGTGGTAATGGGTCTGCAGCAATATATCTGGCTGAATGAAAAATCCAATCAATTCAAAAAAACAGATCTTAACAAGATTGCCATGAAGGCAGCAGAAGAAGCGGGGAACGGTCTTCCTCCCGGATCAATGGAACTGCATGTGGGTGTACTTCCAGAAATTGAAGGAGATGAAGAACAGTTGCAACTTTTATTCTATCATCTTTTTTCCAATGCCATTAAATTCAAAAAAGCCGGCAAAGCAATCATCAGGGTGGATGCAACAATAATTAAACAGAATATTTTCCGCGCAGTGGAAAACAAATACCAGTATGATGATTACCTGAGACTGGAAGTAATGGATGAAGGACTTGGCTTTGATCCCGTTTACAGGGAACATGTTTTTGAATTGTTCCGCAAACTACATTATACCGAAGGCCAGGGAATAGGACTGGCTCTTTGTAGAAAAATAGTAGACAATCATTCTGGCCAGATCAGCGCTGAAAGTGAGGTAAACCTGTTCACAAAAATAACTGCCTGGCTTCCCCTCAACCGCTCATCTGTAAAGGAACTTCGGGACATTCTGCCTGATACAACCAAAAAACTTAGTTAGTTTTGGTCAAACCCTAATCATAATTACCCATGGATCCAATAAAGCAGGTACGGTCGATCGCGATTATTGACGATGATTATGATGATTTTGAACTGGTGTATGAAGCCATCCAGGAGATCAATCCCGGTATCGAATTACATTATATCAATAATTGCGACAAGGCTCTTGAATACAGGAATATACCTGTTGACCTGGTATTGCTTGACATCAACATGCCGCACCATGATGGATTTTACTGGCTAAAATGCATCAGGGATAAAGGATACGATCTGCCCATTATCATGTACAGCAACTCACTTTCTCCTTCTCATATTGTAAGAGCCTACCAGGAAGGCGCCAACCTGTATTTCTCCAAACCAGAAAGTTTTTCCAACCTCATCAAAGGAATGAAAAAGCTCATCCAGTTTGACTGGTCAATACCAGGCCTGGTAACGGGAAATTATGTTGAGGAAGGTGAGTACAGGGCCTTTCAACCCGATTAATCTGGCATAAATTTTTTGATCATTTGTTTGCATGAGTAAAAAGCCAGTCATCCTGTATGCTGAAGACGATCCTGACGACAGGGAATTGTTGAGAGAAAGTTTAAGCAGCTATGGCTTTCAATATGATATTGTTGAAACTGCGAATGGAAGAGAAGCCCTGCTTTATCTCCGGTCTACCAAAGGAAAACAAAATCCACCCGCACTCATCCTGCTAGATCTTAATATGCCCGTCCTGAATGGAAGAGAAACGCTTGCCATTATCAAAAGCGAAACGGATACCGGCAACATACCGGTTCTGGTTTTCACCACTTCCGGCTCACCACTTGACAATGAATTCTGCCAAAAATTTGATGTACAAATGCTCACCAAACCTTCTACACCGGAAGAACTGGATCTTGTAGTGCGAAAGATCTCCGGGTACATCACCGGATCTGCCTGATAAATATTTTCACGGCCCGCTAACAGAAATTCATCCACAGGTTGCTAAACCATCCTGTTCATAGGTCAAAAAATCATGCTTTTCAGGGATAAAGATTATTTATCTCCCGCTCTACATTTATCCCGATACGCCCGCACCCGAACGGGTAATATAAAACTGAACAGCGTCATGAAATCTTATTTATTGGTTTTTACATTTTTTACATGCTTTACCAGCCTGGCCCAGGAAAATTCATGTGAAGATCTCCTTCAAAAAGCTGGAAGCTGGGGCAGGACCAGCAGGACAGAAAGGGCACCGGCCAGCGATCTGGCCATCCAGAAAAAATTTGTGAATGCTGTTGAGCAACAGCTTCGGGCCCAATACCGGCCAGGCAAGCTCCAGGCCGAAGTAACTATATGGCACGCACGACCCAACACGAATGAACCCGTTAATGTATTTGGAGTAACCCTATATGGTATGCAGTATGGATGCAACAATGGCCAGTTGAAACTGAATCATGAAACGTCTACAAAAATGATGATCAATTTCAACCAGTTTACCGAAACACAATTGTTTGATACCATCACGGATCACATGCTTACCGGTTTCAATAAACTGAGTCATGGTTTGCCTGTAGAAGTGCAACCAGGCACCTGGCAGTTCCCAGACAACCGTGTATCACTTGGCTTTGGCATTGAAGGAAACAGTAAACTCTGGCTGTTGACCTATGATGGCAAACTTCCCTGGATGCCTGTGAGCCGGCGTGAATTCCTGATGAAACGAAAAAAGAATCTGCATCGCCAGGTGGCTGATGAGAAGTTGAGGTACCAGGAGCAATTGCATCAGATGGCAGCTATGAAAAAAGAACAGGAGTTGAAAAACGATGCGGCGAAACTCGCCAGCTTCATCAGCTCCACCTACCAGCCTACAATGGAAAGGATAGAACAGAATTACATTAAATCCATGTCTGCTTTTGAATCAGTCATTGAAAAAATTGAAAAGACTTTGCAGGAAGGCACTGACCTTCAGAAACCTGCCATTGTGATCAGGAATGCAACCAACCATCTTGAATATGATTTCACTGACAAGGTGGAAGCATTCGCCGAAGTGCTGGTGAAGCCAAATCCTTTTTATTTTAAAAAAGGCGCTGGCAGGTCAGTACCGCAATTGATCACCGTTGAGATCATTTATGATCCTAAAGATCCCGTGGCATCAGGATTCATGCAGGATGTTTCGCAGGTGAAGGACCTCTCCTGGCTCCGGTCCTTCATTGGTAAGTCCGCCCCGGGTGCAGGTCCATCCCCTCCGGTTCAACAATCAAAAACAGGAAAGGAACAGGTTAATCATCCCCTACCAACTCCCGCTACAAAAACCGCTCAACAGCCGCCTGCTAAAAACCCGCCTGTTAGCAATAGTAATGCGGGTGCAGGAAAAACTTTCAAACTGTCCGGAACCCTAAGTGCACCTGCCGGCACCTCTTTGGTTTTGAAGAACCGGCATGGAGCAGAACTTCAACTGACCACAGCCAAAACTCCCGGTAAATTGTATGGTATTACATCCATCAGTTTCGCGAAAGCTTTGAGTGAAAAAGATTCGTTTGATGTCTATTTTCAAAAAATCTCTTCCAGTCTTAATACCGCCATCTATTTCGGAAAAGGAAAAGCCGGGGAATCTGGAACGCTCCATCTGGCTGCAGATTTTAAGTACGACCTGGTAACCCGGAGCAGTGATGATAAAACGCTTAGCAGCTTTTATGAAATACAGTCACCTGCCATTGGAGGCATGGGTTCAGAAGAAGGGCGTTACGTGGCCTTTGTTTCCTATACCAAAAACCTGGAAGGTGCTGATGGAAAGTTCAGGCAGATCTTCTGGCGCGACCGGAACACTGGCATCACAAAAATGGTTTCTAAAACTGCCACAGGTGAACAAGCCAATGGTGATTGTTTTGAACCTTCCATTTCTGCTGATGGGAAAAAAGTAGTTTTTGAATCCAAGGCTTCCAACCTGGTTAGCGGGGATCTCAATAATGCAAAAGATATTTTCATCTGGAATGCTGATGACCATAAAATCAGTATTGTATCCACCGCAGTAAATGGAGGCATGGCTGATGCGGAAAGTTTTGATGCCGCCCTATCAGGCAATGGAAAATTTGTGGTTTTCACTTCGCCAGCCACCAACCTTTCCAAAACTGGTAAAGGACGGTCCAATGCCAATGTATTTATTAGGGATCTTGAAGCCGGGGTTACGGAAATGATCAGCATCGACCCGGTTCAGAACGCGGGAGGTAACGGGCACAAAGGGAGCATTTCATTTGATGGCAACCGCGTCATTTTTTGTTCGGCTACCAATACCCTCGTGCCTGGTGACCGGAATGGTTTGTGGGACCTGTTTCTTTGGGAACGAGGCAAAAAAAATCTGAAACGTATCAGTCTGACCCATGATGGCCAGGAAAGAAATGCGGGTTCAGAATCGGCCTCGCGGCAGGTAGCCTCCGCGATTTCCGGCGATGGCATGTGGGTTGCCTTTGCCACTACGGCCTCCAATATGGTACCAGGTGACAGCAATCAATTCCAGGATGTATTCGTGGTGAATGTTGAAACCGGGGAGGTAAAAGTGGCCAGTTTTACCAATGAGGGAATGCCATCTGATGGTGATAGTCCCATTGAGCAGGGTGAAAGAGTTGCGATCAGTTATGATGGCACCTGGATCGTTTTTCCCACCAAGGCCACTAACCTGGGGGCGCCGCCTTCCAATATTATTCTGCACAACCGGCTCACTGGAAAAAAATCCGCCGTTACAGATGTAAAAGGAAGTTATACCGGTAAGGCGGCCATGAGTTACAGTGGCAGTTATATATTGTTCGGCAAATCTTCCAATCTTGATAGCAGGTTTAGCGCTTCTGGACTGTTTGCTCATTTTACCGGTAATGGCCTTTGCAGGGATTGTCCTGATCAACCTCGGAGGTAACCTCCGAGGTCGGCTTGTTAATTCGCTTATAACCATGTGGTTGGGAAATGAGGCGGTTAGCGAAGGTTTCAACCTCCGAGGTAACCTCCGAGGTTGATTCAACGCCAGTTCCCACCGTTTTCATTTTCAGAAACCGTATAACAGAAAGCAATTCTCACAAAGATTTCTGTTAACCCTTGCGGTCAGGGTCTTTTGCAGTTGCCACCAATACTTCATGGGCTCTTTGAAGGGCCATGTCAAAATCATCCGTTACATATCGTTTGCCAATTTGAAACAAGAGCCTTGCTTTACGGAACGATTCTAAAACCGGGGGTTGTATACCGCTGATGATTAAATGAATCTTATCACGTTTGCAAATTTTCAACACATCCCTTATGGTGTGAATGCCGGTTGCGTCAATTACAGGAACACCTCTCATACGCACTATCAAAACCTTTGGTTTATTTTCTATAACTCTGATGGCATCCTTGAATTTATAGGCCGCTCCAAAAAAAAGAGGTCCGTTCAATTCAAATACCTCTACCTCCTTTGGGATATTGTAGTTCCCAACAAATTTATCGTCTGATCCAGACCTGCCAGGTTCCTGCAACAGTGAACTTACATTACTTATCCTGATCATCCTCCGCATAAAAAGAAAAACAGCCAACACCATCCCGATTTCTATAGCGAGGGTTAAATCAAAAAGTACGGTCAATAAAAACGTGGTTATTAATACCACCGCATCGCTCCTGCTTCCTTTTGCTATATCAATAAAGGTTTCATGTTCACTCATGTTATAGGCTACTATCACAAGTATTCCCGCAAGACAACTCATTGGAATAAGTGTAGCCCACTTGCCAACAGCTAACATGATTATGAGTAAGGTAACAGAATGTACGATGCCTGCCACCGGGGTTCTGCCCCCGCTTTTTACATTGGTGGCAGTGCGGGCAATTGCTCCTGTTGCAGGTATGCCACCAAATAATGCAGAAGCCATGTTGGCACCTCCCTGTGCTACCAGTTCCACATTACTTTTGTGATTGCCCCCAATCATCCCATCAGAGACAACTGCTGACAATAAACTTTCGATACCGCCTAAAAGCGCAATTGTAAAGGCAGGCTTGATCAGGTTTTTTACTGTTTCATAATCCATGTCGGGCATAACAGGAACCGGCAGGGAGGAAGGAATACTACCAAAGCGGCTTCCAATGGTATCAACGGGTAAATGAAATAACTGCACCACCAGGGTAGCTATAAAAATGGCAAACAGGCTACCTGGTATTACGCGTGTAACTTTCGGTGAATACACAATAATCAAAACCGTTACAGCACCAATAGCAAGGCTGTAAAAATTTACTTTGCTGAAATGCCGAAAATATACCGTCCATTTATCTAAAAAATCGGCAGGCACCGACCCGATGTTCAATCCAAAAAGATCATTTAGCTGAGATGTAAAAATGATAACGGCTATACCCGTAGTAAAACCAACGATTAGCGGATGTGGAATGAATTTGATGACGCTCCCGAAACGGGCAAAGCCCATAAGCATGAGCATGATGCCGGCCAGGAAGGTGGCTATGATCAACCCGTTGACACCATACTGCTGAACAATGCCATAAACAATAACGATGAAAGCACCTGTAGGACCCCCGATCTGTACCCGGCTGCCTCCAAAGGCGGCAATGATAAAGCCTGCGATGATAGCTGTAAACAAACCTTTTTCCGGGGATACCCCGGAGGCAATAGCAAAAGCAATGGCCAGGGGTAAGGCCACAACCCCTACGATGACCCCTGCAACTACATCCTTTGAAAACTGCTTAGGAGTATAAGTGGATAATGTTTCAAGTATTTTGGGTTTAAACATCTTACATTAATGATTCTTCCATTGCATTGAACAAATCCGCCCTTAGCTGTTTCAAATGCACAAGTGCGGTAATAATCCTGGCATAATAATCATAGGGCAGCAGGCTATCGTTTAAAGACTCCAGTTCTTTCACAGCACCATCAATGAATGCTAATAAAGACTGGTTAGAAAGCTGTTGCTTTTCCAGGGCACGCAGGGCGGTATCGGTGATATTCTGAATTTCCACTAGCGAAGAAGCAGCCAGCACTTCGTTGAGCATTTTGCTCTGGTATATTTTAACTGATATGGTCATAGCCCTTTTCCTGGTGTTTGATTAAATTATTGAAATGTGTACGGGCATAGCTGATGTTTTTCCAGTGCCGGGAACTACCATTCAGATCTTCCTGTCTTTGCAGGCCCACAATGCTCTTCTTTAAGAACCTTTGGATAATATGCCCATGAACCTTATTGCTTTGGAGACTTTTCATCGCTGTTGTAATGAAGCGTTGAACTTCATATTCTGAAGAAGCATGGAGAATCTTGTCCAGCAACTTGCATCTGTATTCATCCAGGGAAAGGATCATAGAAAATTTTTAGTAATAGCACCAGCATTAAGCTGGTTAACGTGGAAAAAAAATTACCCTGCATAGCGTTCTTCATAATTATTTCCTTAGAAATCATGCTTTTTTACCAAACCCATTTATTTTGCTCACAACAGCCATTATACTTTTATCCAGAATTTCAATGAACCATTCAACTCTGTTTTTACAACGTAATAGCAAGGAGGGATTTCATCTTCCAAACTATGAAAAGTAGCGATCCTGGTGCCGGGTGGTTTTTGCTCCAGTTCGTTGAATAAATAACGGTTGTAATAATTATAGAGCGACAACGAATGTTCAATTGAGTAATCAATCTTATCTGTGCCCTTCAGGTTTTCATAGAATGAATTGAAGAAATAAAAATGGTCAAACTGCCTGAAATCCAGTTGCGTAAAATTGCCATGAATAAAGGAGACATTGAAAATGCCTGAATGGAAACTGGCCTCCATAGCATAATCAACCAGGTCTTTCCGTTGCTCCACGCCATAAAATATCGCGTTGGGTTTGTGCCTGGCAGCGGCGATACAAAATTTCCCGATGCCACTGCCAATATCAAGTACATGCACCTCTTTATGCGGCGCTAAAAAATCTGCAGACAGCCTGGCCACATCCAGGGGGGTCCAATGCCTGGAAGCTTTTAATTGAATGCTTTTGGGAAACATCCTGTTGAAACTAAGATCATCGCTGAATACATTTCCTTTTTGGGTCATACTACCATTACCCGGGTATAAAAATCTGGATTCCATTATTACCGATCATTTTTTTTGCTTAAAGTGTTGATTGCATAGACACATTAAACAGGTACCATGCAAAGTTACCAGCAACCCATAGCAGACGCGGTAATCCTTATCACGGTAAAATGTGTGTTATTTTACCTTAATAAGTAACTTAAATCACCTTTCACAGGAATAACTTTACATCCATTATGATAAAAGGCCTGTTCCCGATAGACAAATGGGATTTTAAGAGTGGTTCTATATTGCAGGATTTGCCTGCAGATGAACTGGAATTGTTATTAGCCAATACCACAGAACATCTTTACAGCAAAGGCCAGGTAATTTTCCGGGAAAGTTCCTTTCCCACCGGCATTTATTTCATTAAAGAAGGAAAAGTAAAAAAGTATAAAGTAGATAAAGAAGGACGTGAACAAATTATTTATGTAGCCAATACCGGGGAATTAATAGGCTATCATGCACTGCTGGCTGAAGAACGTTACCCGGACAGCGCTTCGGTTTTGGAGAACAGCCAGATTATCTTTATCCCTAAAGCTGATTTCCTGGCGGTAGTGAACGATTCCAAAATATTAGCCAGGCGCTTGCTAAAAACCCTCAGTCATGAATTCTCGGTATTTGCAAACAGCCTTGCCCTGTTTGCTCAAAAAAGCGTAAGGGAAAGGTTTGCGATGCAGTTGATATTGATGCGGGAAAAGTATAAACAGGATTTTGTTCCCGGCATGGATGTAGAAATCAATATGTCGAGGGAAGACCTGGCCAGCCTCGTTGGAACAGCAAGAGAAAATGTGTTACGCATACTGAAAGATTTCAAAGAGGAAGGTATCCTGCAAACAAAAGGAAGAAAAATCATCATTAAAGACATCA
>JAEYUA010000277.1 GCA_023433755.1 Bacteroidota bacterium
AAAATAATTCCCTTTGCGTAGCTTCTCCCTTCTGCTCCCACTCCATCATCACCGATTTGCTATAGTCAACGATCTTGGCGCCTACGGCTTTCCAGCCCATCACTTCTACCATTTTAGCGATCTTGAATTTGGCATTTCGTACCTGGGCCCCCTTGCCCGTACTCACATGAAGAACCGGTTCCTCCTCGGTAGAAACGGCTTCTAGTAGATTATTTTTTCCTTCCTTGATGAACAGGAACCTGGAACGGAGTGTAGTGGTTTCTATCCGGAACCTTTTTACATTATACTGCAGTTTATCATGATCGAGGTAAACAGCGGTAATGATCCTTTCCGCATCAAATTTTTCGATCAGCATCACTTCTTCAGGATTGAACCGCTGTGTCAGTTCCTGGTCGGTTAATTCATAAGTGCCGTCCGTATAAATCACCAGCACTTTATCCTCCGCGTCAAAATCACCCAGCTCAATTCCTTTTCCATCATGGTTCAGCCTTCCAAATTTATCATCAAACCATAGCTTGATGCTGCCCAGGGTAGCCACACCGGCTTCCTTGAATTTCACTGAACGGACGGGGTACTTCGTCACCTGGTTGCCCATGCTTCCCCTGCTTTTTATCTCCAGCTCCTCAAAATAAAATTCAAATTCCTTGTTGCGTGCCGAGCAATTGGGACTCAGGATTACCCGCACCACTTCGGCTTCACCATTCGGGTTGACAGAGAGATAATGCACCTTGCTTTTATCGTGACCTTTAGTGAGATCATATTCCTTATCACGGGTTACACCGGTTACATTGAATCTTTTGGCATAACTCACCCCACCTCCCCCGTCGGTATAGATCATATTGTAGGTAGTGCGTTCATCGCCCTTCCTGAATACAGCAGCGTAAAGAATGTCCTTTCCAATAAAAACCTTATCCTGCACCTTCACCACCTTCATGGTGCCGCGGCGGGTAAAGGCAATGATATCATCGAGGTCGGAACACTCTACCAGGAATTCATCTTTTTTGAGAGAGGTCCCAATAAAACCTTCATCACGGTTAATGTAAAGGCGTGTATTGGCAATGGCCACCTGTTTTGCCTCGATCACTTCAAAAAGTTTGATCTCGGTTTTTCTTTCCCGTCCCTTGCCATATTTTTTCAACAGGTTCTCGAAATAAGCGATCGCATAATCATTCAGGTTGGCGAGGTCAAATTTCACCTGTTTGATCTGGGCTTCCAGGTCTTTGATCTGGGCGTTGAGTTCATCAATATCAAGCCGGTAAATCCTTCGTACAGGCTTTTCCGTTAGTTTGAGAATATCTTCCCGGGTGATCTCCCTTTTCAGTTTGGGTTTGAATGGACCAAATGCCTTATCAATGGAGGCAATCACCTTGTCCCAGGTCTCATGCTTTTTTTCAAGCTCCTTGTAAATTTTTTCTTCAAAGAAGATCTTTTCAAGAGAAGTGTAATGCCATTTCTCCTGCAGCTCCCCCAGTTTGATCTGCAATTCCTTTTCCAGGAGGTTCTTGGTATTGTCGGCCGAGATTTTCAGCAACTCGGTCACACTAACGAAGTGGGGCTTCTGGTCAATGATCACGCAGGTATTGGGTGAAACAGAAACCTCGCAGTCAGTGAATTTATACAGGGCATCAATGGTGATATCGGGTGAAATGCCCGGGGCCAGGTCAACCTGGATCTCCACTTCAGCGGCAGTATTGTCCGTTACTTTCTTGATCTTGATCTTCCCATTGTCATTCGCCTTTACAATGCTATCCATCAAACTGGAAGTAGTGACCCCGTAAGGCACACTTTTGATCACCAGTGTTTTTTTATCCAGCTCCTCGATGTGTGCACGCACCTTCACCCTTCCCCCTCTCATGCCCTGGTTATAATCCGACACATCGGCCATGGCACCGTTGGGAAAATCGGGATAGAGGTCAAATTTTTTGCCTTTCAGGTATTTGATGGAAGCTTCACAAAGCTCACAGAAATTATGGGGAAGGATCTTGGTGGCAAGTCCAACAGCAATACCATCTGCACCCTGGGCCAGCAGCAGTGGAAACTTTACCGGCAGCGTAACAGGCTCATTTTTCCTTCCGTCATAACTGAGCTGCCAGTTGGTGGTTTTGGGATTGAAAACCACTTCCAGCGCGAATTTGGAAAGGCGGCCTTCAATATAACGGGCAGCGGCGGCGTCATCACCGGTACGGGTATCTCCCCAGTTTCCCTGGGTATCTATCAAAAGATCCTTCTGACCCATGTTCACCAGCGCATCACCAATGGAAGCATCCCCATGCGGGTGGTACTGCATCGTTTGACCAATAACGTTAGCCACTTTATTGAAGCGGCCATCATCCATTTCCTTCATCGCGTGAAGGATGCGGCGTTGCACGGGCTTCAAACCATCTTCGATAGCTGGTACGGCTCTTTCAAGGATCACATAGGATGCATAATCAAGGAACCAGGTTTTGTACTGGCCGTTGATTCCATGATCTGTTTGTACGTGTTCAAAATTCTTATTCTTCGCAGTGCTCATGTAGTACGTGGTTTTCTATTGAATTTTTTTGGCGCGGGGCATCTGTCCATTCTGAAATAGAATGAGACCATCCACTTTGCCCTGTTCATCTTTCGTGAACTGGATTTTCGCATCCACCAGTTTAATGAAAAAATGATCTTCTTTTTCTGCCAGCAGTTCTAAAACCGGCTGGTTGGTTGCCTGGGCCCTGAGACCATTATTTTCAACTGTAATGGTGATGATAAACTCAGGTGCCAGTTGATACTTGCCTATATATTGCTGTAATACATCAGGCGCAAGCGTAATTCCTTTTTTGATGGTTGGCAAATCATAAGGCTGATTCAGTACAATAGCAGAAAGCCCTTTGGCGATCTTGAAGATCTCGTTGGAACTCGAATTATCAACAATGATAACTGAAAGATCCTCTCCCGGAAAACGCAGGATGTACGATAAATAACCAGGAATGCCACCGCTGTGATGGGTAATGGGTCTGCTAAATACTGTGTCGAGGTTCCATCCATACCCATATTTATTTTTATACGGCGTAAAAACTTTTTTCCATGACCCTTCGTTAAGAATCTTGTTGGATGAAACAGCTCTTTCCCATTTATACAAATCTCCCACAGTAGCGTACAGGGCACCTGCAGCATGTGAAATGGTTGAATCCACAACAGGCGCTTCCCGGCCTCCTTCATGCACATAGAAATAGCCGGTTGTTTTTTGGGGATGGGACAGGTGCGTAAAATCAAAACCACTTTGGTTCATTCCCAATGGCCGCAGTATCCTTTCCCTCATTACCGTTTCGTAAGGTTTCTTTTCAATTTTACTGATGATATATCCCAGTATCACATAACCGGTATTGCTGTAGTTCCATTCAGTACCAGGCGCGAAATCCGCCGGGTAGGTACGGAATTTATCCAGGAATTTCTCTTCACTGTAATGAGCTGCCAGGTCACCGTGCATCACGGTGGAATCATTGGTATAATTGAACAGTCCCGATGTATGGGTTAACAGGTGTTCGATCGTGATCTGGTCGCCATTGGTAAACCCTGGGAAGTATTTACTCAACTTGTCCTGCAGGTCCAGCTTTTTTTCCTGGTACAATTGCATAATGATGGCTGCCGTGAATTGTTTTGTGAGTGAGCCCACCTGGAAAATGCTGTTCGCATCATTCATCTCCTTCCTAACCGTATTGCGAAAACCAAATCCTTTTTGGAAAACGATCTTGTTTTGATGCCCTACCAGCACCGTTCCGTTGAACTGTCCCTGGGCCGCGTAGGCACTCACCAGCGCGTCCATTTTCTGTTCCATGGTTTGCGCAGCCAGTTCAAAGCCTGCAAAAAGTAAAAATAAATAAGTAGTTATCTTTTTCATGTTGCCTGGTTGTTTTCTATGCTTTGTTCAGCGGGGGCTGATATCCTTACTTCAAAATCTTTCCAGCTTTTCGAGGTATCACCATTCAGCTCTATTTTTTCAGCAGCAGCCAACTCCTTCATCCTCCAGAGTAAAAACACATCGCCGGTCTTAATCTTCATTTTTGAAAGGAGTTGCTGCATGGCGCGGTTGCCTTTCTGCCAGTCTTTTGAAAGGCTGGAAAGGATTTCCTTATCATAAAAATCAGCTTCTTTACTTACGATCTTTTTCCCTCCTTCAAGAATGCGTACCATCGCATTTTCGGAAGCAAGCCGGTTCCATTCATCAGGATCCACTTCAAATTCACTCAACGTTACTTTCCTGTTCAGTTTTTTAGCTTTCAGGAATTCCTTAGGCTGGATCTCGTGCAGCACAGTCGGGTAAAAGATCTGTCCTTTTTCATTGATGAAAGGCAGGTTGTTGAGATACAATACCACTACCCTTCCCTGGAAATCTTTTAACTGGGAGATGAGCCAGTAATAACCGCATACATCATGCTGGTTCTGTCCCATCCAGATCCATACTTCTTCCTTGCTGTTTTCTTCCAGTGACTTCTTTAACTGGTGCACCGTCATGCGGTCGTCAACGAGGTTCATCAACTGGTCGGTATTGTAGGGTGATTGTTCAAGTAATCCCTTCCACCATTCCCTTCTCTCCTGGTAACCCTCCGTTTCAAATAATTCCTTCACCGGTCCCACTGCATAATCATCCCTGATGATCTGCACCGGTCCCTGTAAACTTTCATCCAGCTCAATGGCCTTGGTCAGCACTTCAATATCAGCTTCCTGGAAAACAATATGGATCATACGTTAGTCTGTTATTTATTTTCAATGATGAATACACCCTACCCAGTGATCCGGATGGCAACGAACAGGTAATTGTTGGCTGCACCAATCACATCATATTTCACATAAAACGATTCTGAGAAAATTTTGAAGGCCAGGAATTCATGGCTTGGTACGGCAAATTCATCAAAAAGCAGGATATCACCGGGTTTGAGAAAACGGTATAACTGCGTCATGGTGAACAGGGCCGAGCTGAATAGATCAGAATCGATATGAATGAGTTTGCGGTTCCGGTTATCGTATTGTTCGAGGAAGGGCAAGAGCGTGTCCTGGAACAGGCCTTTATAAAAACCGGCCCGGCTATCCTGGATGCCGAGCGATTCCAATGAATAGGCCATGGAGCCTTTTGCATAACTCCCCCATTTTTCCGGAAGGCCTTCGAAAGTATCAAATCCAAAAAACCTGGATGCAGCCAAAGAGTTTTTCTGCAGCCACCATTTAAAGGAATAGCCCCCGGCCACACCAAATTCAAAATAATCAATGGGTTCGCCGGCCAGGTTTTCCTGTTTTACAATGGCTTCATAAAGGTTATAGCGTCTTTCATAATCCCATGTTTCCTGGTAAAAATCATTATATCCTTTCACCGGGTGGTCCTTTCTCCATTGCGACATCTCGGCCATGTTCACCGCGTTAGACAATGATGGACTGAAAGGAACCGTAACCTTATGCAGGTTCCATTTCATGAACAGTGATTTTGCCTTCCTGATCGCGTCTAGTTTTTTCAAGCGTATTATTTTAAGCTACCGCGTCTTCAACGGCATCTACTTCTACTTTAAGATTGTTGATGATAAACTCCTGCCGCTCCTGGGTATTCTTGCCCATATAATATTCAAGCAGGTGCTGGATATGATCTCCATGTTCCAGGATCACGGGATCCAGCCTGATCTCGTCGCCAATGAAACGGCCGAATTCATCGGGAGAAATTTCTCCCAGTCCTTTGAACCTCGTGATCTCGGGTTTGTTTCCCAGCTTTTTTACCGCTGCCTGCTTCTCGGCTTCTGAATAACAGTAAATTGTTTCCTGTTTATTGCGCACCCTGAACAATGGGGTTTGTAAAATGTACACATGATTGTTCTTCACCAGGTCGGGAAAGAACTGCAAAAAGAAAGTCATGATCAGCAGGCGGATGTGCATTCCATCCACATCGGCATCAGTGGCGATTACGATGCGGTTGTAACGTAATCCCTCCATGCCTTCCTCAATATTGAGCGCATGCTGCAGGAGGTTGAGTTCCTCGTTTTCATAAACCACTTTCTTACTCAGTCCGAAACAGTTCAGGGGTTTGCCACGCAGGCTGAAAACAGCCTGTGTTTCCACGCTCCTGGCCTTGGTAATAGAACCACTGGCTGAATCTCCCTCTGTAATGAAAATGGTGGTCTCCTTTTGCAAAGCAAAAAATTCCTGCTTGTTCTTAGCCGGGGGCTCTTCATTGAAATGCACGCGGCAATCACGCAATTTTTTATTGTGAAGATTGGCTTTTTTAGCTCTTTCGTTGGCCAGTTTCTTAATGCCAGCGAGATCTTTCCTTTCCCGCTCGCTCTGCTCAATACGTTTCTTAAGCGCGTCTGCAATGGCTGCGTTCTTATGAAGAAAATTATCCAATTCCTTAGAAAGAAAATCAAGGATGAACTGCCGCATGCTCGGACCACCTTCGTCCACATTTACCGAACCCAGTTTGGTCTTGGTTTGTGATTCAAAAACCGGTTCCACCACTCTTACGGATATGGCCGCCACAATGCTGGCCCGGATGTCGGAGGCTTCATAATCTTTTTTAAAAAAATCACGGATCACTTTCACATAGGCTTCCCTGAACGCTGCCTGGTGGGTACCTCCCTGCGTGGTGTGCTGACCATTGACGAAAGAATGATATTCCTCGCCATAATCATTATTATGCGTCAGCGCCAGTTCTATATCATTTCCTTTAAGATGGATGATGGGATACCGGATGCCATCAGGATTGGTATCGGCGTTGGTTTCCCTGATGAGAAGGTCAAGCAAACCATTTTTACTGACATAGGTTTTGCCATTGAAGATGATGCGCAGGCCTGCATTCAGAAAGCAGTAATTCCAGATCTGCTTTTCGAGATATTCAGGAATAAAATGAAAATTCTTGAAGATGGTTTCATCAGGAATAAAGGTCACCATGGTGCCATTATCTTCCGTGGTTTTGGCTTCCTTGTGTTCTTTTACCAGTACGCCTCTTTCAAATTCAGCTTCCTTGATTTTGCCTTCACGGGCTGAGGCTACTTTAAAATAGCTGCTAAGCGCATTCACGGCCTTGGTACCCACACCGTTCAGTCCCACACTTTTCTGGAAAACCTTACTATCGTATTTGGCGCCGGTATTGATCTTACTCACCACATCCACCACTTTGCCGAGTGGAATGCCACGGCCATGGTCACGTATGGTCACTGTTTTTTTGTCGATGGTAACCTCCACGGTTTTGCCGTAGCCCATGGTATATTCATCAATACAGTTGTCGATTACTTCTTTTACCAGCACATATATACCATCATCAGGGCTGGAACCGTCACCCAGTTTACCAATATACATTCCCGGGCGGAGCCGGATATGCTCTTTCCAGTCCAGGCTTTTAATACTGTCCTCGGTGTACTCGAATAGATTCTTTTTAGTTTCTGCCATAGGATTGTTAAACCATTAATTGGTAAAATTAATTGATTGGCCCCCTTTTGAGCCCCCTTATGTTTCCCCCTGCTGTGGAAACATATTTTTCAGATG
>JAEYUA010000280.1 GCA_023433755.1 Bacteroidota bacterium
AAAATGGCCATACTCAATTTTCAGAAGCCCGATAAAATCGTTCTTCAAAAAGTAAGTGATTTCGAAGCTCAGTTCGAATTCCGTCCGCTGGAACCCGGTTATGGTGTTACCATTGGTAACGCGTTGCGCCGTGTACTTCTGAATTCCCTTGAGGGTTATTCAATCATCGGCGTGAGAATCGAAGGAGTGGAGCATGAATTTGCTACCATCAAGGGTGTATCTGAAGATGTGGTTGAAATGATCCTGAACCTGAAGCAGGTTCGTTTGAAAAAGATCGTTGACCACGATGTTCAAAATGAAAAGATCACTTTATCAATAAAAAACAGGACCGAGTTTACTGCCGGCATGCTGGCAGAAGGCACACAGTCCTTCCAGGTTATGAACCCTGAACTGCTGATCTGCGTTCTGGATTCATCTGCCAAACTCGATATCGAGATCACCATCGGCAAAGGGCGTGGTTATGTTCCTGCAGAAGAAAACAAACCAAAGGATGCACCACTCGGATATATTCCTGTTGATGCCATTTACACTCCTATCAAGAATGTAAAATACAGCATCGAGAATACCCGTGTGGAGCAGCGCACCGACTACGAGAAACTCGTAATGGAAGTGAGCACTGACGGTACCATTCACCCTGAAGAAGCAGTGAAGCAGGCCTCACGCATCCTGATCCAGCACCTGATGATCATCACCGACGAGAACATCACCTTCGATAATAAAGAAGAGAAGAAAGAAGATATTGTTGATGAACAAACATTGCAACTGCGCAAGGTGTTGAAAACCCCGCTGGAAGACCTCGATCTTTCCGTGCGTGCCTTCAACTGTCTCAAAGCAGCCAAGATCAATTCACTCAGCGAGCTGGTTCAGTACGAGCAGGAAGACCTGATGAAGTTCCGCAACTTCGGTCAGAAATCCCTCTCCGAGATCGAGCAGGTGCTCAACGAAAGAGGCCTTCATTTCGGAATGGACCTGGGTAAGCTGGGAATCGATAAAGACGATTACTAAGCCATTAGCCAATGTCTATTAGCTATTGGCTTTTATAAACAGCTGCAATTCCTTGACACGGTGCAGCTCATTCAATCACAGGTTCGTATTTGTAGTGAATGTCAGCAAATCAGAGTCTGACTTTGAACTATGAACTTTGAACTTTAAACTAAACAGTCATGCGTCACGGAGACAAAATCAACAACCTCGGTCGTAAAAAAGCACACCGCGAAGCGTTGTTAAGCAACCTGGCTTGCCAGCTCATCGAGCACAAGCGTATCGTAACCACTCTTGCCAAAGCCAAAGCTTTGCGTGTATTTGTGGAACCCCTGATCACCAAAAGCAAGAAAAATGAAACCCACCAGCGTCGTGTGGTGTTCAGCTACCTGCAGGACAAAGCAGCTATCACTGAATTGTTTGATGTGATCAGCCCTAAAATTGCCGGACGTCCCGGTGGTTATACCAGGATCATCAAACTTGGTACCCGTACTGGTGACAATGCTGAAACTGCCATGATCGAACTGGTTGACTTCAACGAGATCTACGGTAAAGGCAAAACAGAGAAAAAAGAAGGCGCGAAAAGAACACGTCGTGCCGGTGGTGCAAAGAAAAAAGCTGATGCTGCAGAAACAGCACCAGCCGCTGAAACGCCTGCTGCTGAAACAACAGAGCAACAACCCAGCTAATGATTGCATGTTATATAATCAAAATCCTCCCGCAACCCGGGGGGATTTTTTTATGGAGTGATTTGACGGTAGTTGGTAAGCGTATCAATTGAGAAATAATAAGGATTGAAATCCACGGCCCTGTGGTTTTCAAAACTGCCCATGATTTCACCGGGTGATTTTGGCATTTTCCATCCAGGTATTTCAGAACCTGTCATGATGAAAATCCGCTGGGGTTTTTCATTCTCCATGGCAGAAGCCAGCAGGCTTTCATAAGGCAGGCCCCAGGTGAGGAAAAGCCTGTCCCTGTATTTTTCTTCATCAACAACATAACCTTTATAAACATTCCCTGTTTTCATTTTATCGAGTGTAGCCATGAGCCATTCTTTTCTGTCAACCCATGCCGGTGCTGCAACAGCTATGTAAACAAATCTTGTAAGGAAAATAAAAGCGAGAATGTATAATGCATGTTTTTCTTTAAGAAGGGGCAGGGTGTAATAAACAAACAAGGCGGTGGCGATGATGCCCAGCGGCATGAGTTCACTTTCCATGTAGAAAGGCATAAAATCCGTGAAGGTGATGCAAAGTGCCAGGAAATAAACAACACCGGTACCAAGGGTAAGCAGGATGGGAAGCCATTTTTTTTGCCTGGCTGCGGACCATAAACCAGCCGTCACCAGTAAGGGCACCAGCCAGTAGCTGGTGAAAGACCTCGAAATAATTTCTTTGGCCATCGGTGAAGTGAAAGCTGACCTGATCAGTTCAAAATGGAGCTGGGTGGCATTCTGCAATTTCTCTACATCATAATGGCTCTGTGATTCGCTGGTACTGAAGCGGAATTTCCAGAAACAGAGGGCAGCCAGGAGCAGGCTGTAAAAAATAATCTCCCAGAGCCTGAAGGCCCAGCGTTTCTGTAGTAAAAATAAGATCCATAAAAAACACAAAGGAAAGGCTACAAGCGGGTGGGTGAACACACTAAGGAAAGCAAGGACCAGAAAAGCGGGCAGGAAAAATATGATCCTTG
Organism: Bacteroidota bacterium; assembly: GCA_023433755.1. Taxonomy (GTDB): domain Bacteria; phylum Bacteroidota; class Bacteroidia; order Chitinophagales; family Chitinophagaceae; genus Flavisolibacter. The sequence continues at coordinate 2,674 of JAEYUA010000280.1, forward strand.
CCCGATCCTTGTTCATTTTCGTGGTGATGGCAAAAAAAAGAAACATCCAGGCGATACCTTGGTGTACTTCATTGTTGGTCCAGAAATAGGTATCAGATACAAACAATAAAAAATAGAAGGCCATGAGTATAGCCAGTCCCTGTTCACGAAAGCGGAAAAGCAGTAACAGCACAACGGCGAGATAAAATAAATTAAAGCTGATGGAATACAGCACAACCACCACAGGTAAAGGCAGGTGAAGTTTTGAAGAAATGAGGGGAAAGGATTGTGTGATGAATGAGCCATACCGGTGTTCCTGGATCTGGAGACTGCCGCTATTGATGATCCTGGTGAGAATAAAGGCCGCATCACTGAAAAGGATACGCTCATAACTGAAATAGAAAGCACCTGCCAGCAACACCAGGAAAACTGCAGTCAACAGCCGGTTCAGGTTCCAGAACATGAATGGGAAGATAAGAAGGGTGGAGGAAGCTGTGGGAAATTTTTAACGGCACAAAATGTGGAGATGCTTTTTCTTTGCATAACTTTTTCAACATGGAGCATACAGCAGTTTTAGTTCTGGAGGATGGTACAATCGCATACGGTAAGGCTTTTGGCGCCATTGGCACCACGGGTGGTGAGATCTGTTTCAACACGGGCATGACCGGTTACCAGGAAGTGTTTACTGATCCGAGCTATTATGGCCAGGTGCTGATCATGAACAATGTTCATGTGGGCAATTACGGGGTGAAAGATGAAGATGTGGAAAGTGATGGCATAAAAATCAAGGGGCTGATCGGCCGCAACCTGGAAGAATTATTCTCCCGCCGCACCGCCCAGGGTTCACTCAACGAATACCTGAAAAGCCAGAACATCGTGGCAATTGAAGGTCTCGATACCAGGGCATTGGTGACCGCCATTCGCAGCAAAGGCGCCATGAACTGCATCATTTCATCGGAGATACTGGATGCGCAGGTGCTGCTGAATAAACTCCAGGAAGTGCCGGATATGTCAGGCCTGGAACTGGCTTCCATTGTAAGTACGAAAGAAGCTTATGAACTGGGAGATCCCGCATCTCCCATCAAGATCGCAGTGCTGGATTATGGCACCAAAAGAAATATCCTGAATTGCATGGTGGAGCGTGGCGCCCATGTGAAGGTATTTCCTGCCAAAACATCCATGGATGAATTGAAAAAATTTAATGCTGCCGGTTATTTCATTTCCAATGGTCCCGGCGACCCGGCCTCCATGTCCTATGCCGTGGATACTTTGAAGAATATCCTCGAAGAAGAGAAGCCTACATTCGGCATCTGCCTTGGACACCAGCTCCTGGCACTTGCCAATGATATTCCCACTTTCAAAATGCATCATGGTCACAGGGGCATGAACCACCCGGTTAAAAACCTGGTCACGGGTAAATGCGAGATCACTACGCAAAACCATGGTTTTGGCGTTGACCCGGAAGCAGTAAGAAATGCGGAGCATATCGAGATCACCCATGTCAATCTTAACGACCAGTCCATAGAAGGGATCCGTGTGAAAGGCAAACCTGCATTTTCCGTACAGTATCACCCCGAGAGCACACCGGGCCCGCACGACAGCCGTTATCTTTTTGATGAATTCATCGGTATGATCAAAAAGGACCTGGAAGAACAGCAGTAAGCAACCAGCAGCTAATAGCTAATAGTTAGCAGCTTTTCTATATGATTCCCCAACTCAACACGAAGCGGCTTACACTAGCGCCCGTCACCCGGGATGACCAGGCATTTATTTTCGAAGGTCTGAGTCACCCGGATGTGATCCGTTTCTACGGGGTGCAATACAATAGTTTTGAGGATACGGCAGCACAAATGAACTGGTACGACCTGTTGATTGCAGATGGAAGCGGAACGCCGTGGAAGATTTTGAACAGGTCCACGGGTGAGGCAATCGGGGTCATCGTCGTCTATTTATACAAGCCGGAACACCGTAAGGCGGAAACCGGTTTCTGGATACTGCCGCAATTCCAGCAGAAAGGTTTTGCATCCGAAGCACTGGAAGCAGTAAAAGCATACTGGATCAAAGAAAAAAACATTCATCGGCTGGAAGCTTTTGTTGAAGAAGGGAATGATGCCAGTAGCCGTCTTCTTGAGAAAGCAGGCTTCCAATATGAAGGCACGATGAAAGAATGTGAGATCAAGCATGGAAAATTCATCAGTTTGAAAATTTACGGGCTGCTGGCCAATAGCCAATAGCCATTGGCCAATGGCTTACCTTTATCCCATGGTCATCTCCATCATCAACGGCCCCAATCTAAATCTTCTTGGTAAAAGAGAAACAGGCATTTACGGGAACCAGTCATTCGAGGAATATCTTGAACAACTCCGGAAAAAATACCCTGCCATCCAGATTGAATATTTCCAGTCCAACATTGAAGGAGAACTCATTGACCAGCTCCACAAAGCCGGATTTATACATGATGGCATCATCCTGAATCCAGGGGGTTATACACATACATCAGTAGCCATTGGTGATGCCATAGCGGCTATTAAGGCTCCTGTGATTGAAGTGCATATTTCAAATGTGCATGACCGTGAGGATTTCAGAAAGCTTTCACACGTGTCTGCAAAATGCAGGGGCAGCATTTTCGGGCTGGGCCTCAGGGGGTATGAGCTTGCGCTGCAATGGTTCCTGGAGCATTCATAGATTTTTCTGTCTTGTCAATATCGGTAGTGAGTTTGTGGATGAACTCCAGTTGGTCCTTCAGCAGCAATTCCTCTCCATTGAGTGAAAGTGTTTCAGCTTCCACCGGTGATTTTTTGCCCATAATTGTTTTGTCTTCTTTTTCCAGTTGGTGCAGCGATTTTTTTACAAGCTGCTGCAGTATGGCCGGATGAGGTTTGGGTGTACGTGAAAGCAGGGTAGTAGCAACAGTGGCGATATTGGAAAATAAAAGGTGATTGAGCACCACGTACTGGTGCACCAGCTTGTTATTGGTCTGCTTGGTTTTTGGTTCTGACAACATCCTTTGAAAAGCCGCCGAAAGATTGGCAGAGCTTACATATACTTCTTTGCGTACCAGTTTGTAGTCCAGCAGGCTTACCTCTATACCACGAAGAGCCTCTGCGATCTTACGCAGGTAATCTGCATTGGCCTTCCTCATTTTATCCATGTGCTTCCTGAGTTGTTCTGATTCCCAGGTAGGAAAAAGAAAATAACTCACCGAAAGAGCAATGGCACATCCAATGATAGTATCCAGCACTCTTTCAGTGGCTACTTCCGAAAAACTTACACCCAGCATGTTGAAGAGGATGAGAACAAATGGTGTGACAAAAATTACCATTGCCAGGTAATTGATCCGCATGAAAGAATAGGTAAGCAGCATGAATAAAACCATCAGGGAGAACTGTATATTTTTCTGCGTAATAAAGAGCAGGATCAAAACACCGATTAAACCGCCAGCAAGTGTTCCAATGATCCTTTCAATATTGCGTTGCCTGGTGAGGCTAAAGGCCGGTTTGATGATGAAGGCGATCGTCATCAGGATCCAGTAACTGTAATTTCCGTAGGAAATGGTTTTGGTTACAAGATAACCGGCCAGGCAGGCAACAGCCACACGCAGGGCATGTTTGAATACCGAAGACTCCATCGTGATATTGTTCAGCAGGATTACAGGATCCAGTGGCTGGTGCCCTACAAAATGGGAATGGTCTATGCGGTTCTTCTGTGGTCTTGCTTCTTCATTACGCTCAAAATATTTATACAGTTCCCTGAAACCCTGCACCAGTTTCCTGAGGTTAACCAGGATCTTTTTCAGTACCAGGATATTCTCCTCACCTGATTTTGAAAGTTCGTCAATGGAATTCTTCAGGTGCAGGAGCCTTTCATCAAAATCAAGGTTGATGGATTCCGGGATATTGTTCTGGATGGAAATGCCGGTCTTGTCAAGTTCATAACCGATTCTACGGATGAAGCTTGAAATCTCCAGGATCACTTTGGTATGGCCAAATCTTTTGCGAAGCGAATCATAGTCGTAAAACGTAGCTGTTACATTTTCAAAAAGGTCAACTGTTTCCACGAAGGTCCATACCAGTTTCCTGCCCATGGGGGTTGATTCATTTACGATCTGCCGGGTCTTGAATAACACTTCCCGCACCAGGTCCTGTTTTTCATTCACAACAATCTGCTGCGCCACCAGTTTTTTATAATTCTCATCCAGGCTGGTGGAAGGATCGTAAAAATCTGCCTTGATCATTACATAATTTGCCAGTTCCCTGATGCTTTCACCCAGGCTCCTCTGCGCGATACGGTAGGGTTGCAGCCTGTAAAAAAATAAACTCATGAAAATGTACCAGGCACCGCCACCCGTAATCAGCCCGGCATGCACCAACACTTCATTCTGCAATACCGGGTGGTCCATGGTCAGGATCATCACGAGGATCACAGCATTACCTACCGCAGTGGCCCTTGTACCATAAACAGTGAACATGGAAAAGAAAAAGCTTACCAGGAAGATCTCGAGGCCGAGCAGGTATACATTCATTCGAGCGAGAGGTGTAAGCAGGGAAACGAGAAAAATAAAACCCAGGGTGATGAGCATGCCGTTTCTCTTGTGCATCACCGGTCCCGGCGCATCGGTGAGACTAACAGCCAACGCTCCCAGCGAAATGGTCATGCCCAGGTCAACAATATCGAAGTAGAAAGCTACGAGCGCGGGCAAAAGAATAGCAAAGGTTGTGCGTAGCCCGTCGGCAAATGCCTGGCTGAAAAAAAAATAACGTAACTCCCTTGCCTTTCTTTGCATATCCTGTGCTAACTGCTAAAACTATACCTGCAAAATTGAGAGTTATTTTTGGAGCAGGTGGGAAAGAGTCAAACTTATTGAAACTGGACATCTCTTAATGGATCTGCAGGGAGCAAAATTCAGCGAGTACTTTAGCGGTCTGCCTTGTGCCTTCCATGTTAGAGGATTTGGTGACCCAACTGGCGCCGTTGATATGGCAGAATGTTTCATCTGCGGGGTTGTTTGAGGTGGAATAGATCACCACGGGAATGTTCTTGAACCTGGGATGGTTGCGTATGGCCAGCAGGGTTTCCTTGCCATTGTACCGGGGCATATTGATATCAAGTACCATCAGCAGAGGCAGACCCTGGTCGGGGGAATGTTGTTCCAGGAATTTCAATACTTCTCCTCCATCCATGAATTCAAGCACGTTCACCTGCTGGTTGAATTCCCTGAAATAACCTGTGATGAGTTCAAGGTCATCTGCATCATCATCAGCGAAAATGATGTAGCGATTTTGCATACCTTAAAATAATGGATTGTAGCGAAAGAAGCAACTGTAGTTTAGCCTGGTAGATTTCCTGATAGAGGATTTTATCCGCATGGAGATTAGCGAGATAAAATTTATAGCCGGTAAGGCGGGAAGGTAACCTTCGCTAAAGCTTCGGCTACCAAGGACGGTAAGTAGCGGCTGAGGATCGGAATCAATTATTGATCACTACCTTGAGTTAATAGCAAAGCATTTTATTCTTTTATGAAATTGCTTGCCGCCTTCCCGTCTCCCCGGCTATTGCCTTTTATCCAAAAAAATAGCAAGCCCGGGAGCCTGCTATGCTATTCATTCATTGTGCTGTCAACGGATCTTGTTTACCTCATCAAGTTTCGCAATGTAGATACTCCGTCCATGTGTTCCGATCACGATCTCGTTTTCTCTTTCCTGGATCACGATATCATGCACCGGTACAGATTTCGGAAGCCCGCCGCTCCACATCATAAAACTTTGTCCCTTGTCAAAACTTACATACAGGCCGCCATCGGTTCCCACATAAATGATGTTCTCATTTTTCGGATCTTCTTTCACCACGTTGATCGGCTCTGCTGGCAGGTCTTTGCCAATAGGGCTCCAGGTGGTTCCGTAATCTTCACTTACATAGAGATAAGGCATAAAATCATCAAAGCGGTAACCATTCAGGGAAGCATACACTCTTGATTCTTTGTGTTTGGAAGCAGTCACCCTGCTTACCCATAGATGCTGTGGCAGGCTAAATCCTTTTTTTGCCGGAGCGCTGATGAGGGTCCAGGAGTAACCGGCATCTTTTGAAACATGGATGTTGCCATCATCAGTCCCGGTATACAGTAAACCAAAACGCACGGGCGATTCGGAGATCGTTGTAAGGGTGCCATAAGGAACATCACCCTGTTTTCCTCCTTTGGTAAGGTCACCACTCAGTGCAATCATGGTATCACCCATATTAAATGAACGGTGGAATTTATGACTGCCGAAATAAAGGATTTCCGGGTTATGAGGACTCAGTAGTATTGGTGTTTGCCAGTTGAACCGTAAGGGTTTTTCTCCCAGTTCATGTCTGGGTGTGATGCGCCTTGTACCCATGCGTGTGAGCCTGTTGGTCCGCGCATAATTGCCGAACTGCGAGCCATAATAGGTGGTAAGATTGTCACGCGGATCTACCTGGACCTGCATGCCATCACCGCCACCAATGTTCTTTTCGAAACCATCTGCGAGACCCAAACCTGAATTGGCAAAAGAATTCCTGGGAAGCACTGAAGGCAGGTACCACACGCCATTGTCCTGCATGCCGCCATAAACATTATAGGGCTTTGCATTATCAGTGGTTACGTAGTAGAACTGTCCAACAGCAGGTGTATTGGCCTTGAACCAGTTCTCACCATTATCATAAGTGATGTTGACACCTCCGTCATTTCCGTTGATCAGGTGTGAATCGCGTTTGGGATTGATCCATAAGGCATGGTGATCGGCATGCACATTGGGCTTGTCCATATTCTTCCAGGTTTTACCGCCGTCAACAGAAAGCTGTGAAGAGAATCCAAGCGCATATACTTTGTCGGGATTGTAGGGTGACACATAGATCTTGGCGAAATAATACCCATAGGTGAAAAAGATCGGTATTTCCTTTTCATTGGTTTTTTTCCAACTGGTACCACCATTATCACTGCGATAAACTTCCGCACCGATCGGTGTTCCTTCAAAACCTGTATTGACATAGAGATAATCATAGAGCGAAGTAGGTTTGATCTTGTTGGATGCTACCAGGTCTTTCACCTGCTGCGCTGTATACCTGTTCGACAAACGGTTTCTTTTCAAAAATGTATCAAGCCTGCGTTGGTTGAGTTGCGCAAACTGTTCGATGCTGAGATTTTTAAGATCATCAAGTTCATAGGAAGCAGTATCCTTTTTTGCAGTTGATGGAATGTTTTGCTGGTTGTCAACGATCGCATACACGATCTGTGGATTTTTGGGATACACGGCAAGGCCGATCCTGCCCACCTGCGCGCCATTGGGAAAACCCGAACCTTGTTTGCTTATGAGGGTCCAGGTGTTACCGCCATCGGTTGATTTATAGATACCGCTGCTGGCCCCGCTTTCTTCAAAATTCCAGGCGCGGCGGGTGCGGTACCACATCGCCGCGTAAAGCTCGTTCGGGTTTTGCGGATTGATTTCCATTTCCACCGCACCGGTGTTATCATCTACAAACAAAGTATGCTTCCAGGTGTTGCCGCCATCAGTAGTTTTGAAAACACCCCTTTCTTTATTGGGAGAATACAAATGTCCCAGTGCTGCCACCCACGCGGTATTGTCATCGGTTGGGTGCAATTGGATCTTTCCGATATGATGAGATTCAGGAAGACCCGCATACTGCCATGTTTTTCCCTTATCCCTGCTTTTATAAACGCCCAGTCCTGCATAGGACGACCTGCTGCTGTTCACTTCACCGGTTCCCACCCAAATGGTGCCGCTCTTCCAGTTCACGGCAATATCGCCAATGGTGAGTACATCCGTGCTGTCGAAGATGGGTTTGAAAGAAAGCCCGTTATTGCTGGTGTACCAGAGACCGCCGGATGAATAAGCTACGTAAAATTCCGTGGGATCTTCCGGGTTGGCTTCGATATCTGAAACCCTGCCGCTCATTACTGTAGGGCCGATACTGCGGAATTTGATGTGGTTGAGGGTAGACCTGCTCTCCAGGACCTTCCTTTTTTCAAGCCCTTTCAGCCTTTCAGCCGCCGGGGTGGGTTGTACCTGCCCATTTGTGAAAATACTAACGAGCAGAAAGCAGGCGCTGAGCAGGTAAAGATTTAATTTTGACAGCATAAACAGCAGGTTTTGACGTTATAATGTTAATCATCAAACTTACTAAACAATGCGTTATCTGATTCTTGTTGGTCTTTTCTTTTCACTGTCGGCCCAGGCCCAGTGGAAGTCCTTTGACCTGATTGGCAGGGATACCATCAACCGTGTTGACCTGAAAGGTTTGAAACAAGGGCCGTGGATCGTAAAGGTTCCGGACCTGAGAGGCGAACGTGGGTACGAGGAAGAAGGTTATTTTCTCAACGACCTGAAAGAGGGGGTTTGGAAAAGATTCTCACTGGAAGGCGACTGCACCGCCATCGAGAATTACAGTTATGGCATGAAGAATGGTAAATGCATTTATTTCACCAATGCTGGTGAACCGTTGAGAGAAGAAAGCTGGAGGGCTTTTGATCCAAAAAGTCCGTATGATACCATTGATATTCGTGATTTAGAGGATCCAACAAAGATTTTACGTAAGCAGATCATTAAGGTAGAACCTAAATCTTATAAGCACGGCACCTGGACCTATTATAATACCATTCACGGCACAGTAGAATCAACCGAGCAGTGGGTAATGAACCGGCCCAAGGAAGAAGTGGATGCCGAAGCAACGGCAGTGGAAGATGACCTGGCGCCCATTGACCCGGCAGGAAAAAAGACCACTGTAAAAAAAGACGATAAAAAAGCCAAACCCGCTGAAGTGCTGGAATATGAAAAAAAGAATTCCGGCAAGAAAAAGATTAAAGTGCGTGACGGAAGTACAGGTGGCTAAGCCATAGGCCAATGGCCATCAGCCATTAGCCTCCTTTATTGTTTGCTTAATTCCCTCCTCGTAAGTTGTGGTATGGAACTGCGGGAAGGCATCCCTGAATTTCGAGCTGTCGAAATAATAATCCCTTTCAAACTGGTACATCATCTCTTTCAACTCTCTCATCAGCGGGTTGAAGATTCCCATAATACTGATGAGGGTTTTTGAAATAGGTCGATAGCCATGAGAACTGCCCATTTCCTTTTCAAACAATTCAACAAAATCTTTTCCATTTAATTTTCGGGGGTCTGTCGGCAGGTGCCAGACCTGGTTATAGGCCGATGATGTATTTCCCAGCAGGGCAGTGGCTTTAGCCGCATCGGGGATAAAGGTGTAGGAGTGAATGGCTCCGGGGTTCCCGATCCAGAAGGCTTTTTTTCCTTTCGACAGGTTTTTATAAACCGTTTCTATCAGCATACTGGCATTGGATCCCGGGCCATAAAAATCAGCGGATCGTACAACCATGCCCGTTAGTTGTCCGGATTGAATAGCTGTCATCAGTTGTTCAAGGATGGCAGCCCTCACCTTTCCTTTTTTACTGGAAGGATTGATGGGTGTTTCTTCCGTCATGTGGCCGATCCTTGCCGGGTCATACATGTAAATATTGTCGAAGAAAACCAGTTTGCTTTTATGACTTATGCAGGCACTGATTACATTTTGCATGATCACAGGCCACTGCTCCTGCCAGGTTTTTGTGCGGTATTGAAGTCCGGCTACCAGGTATACAACTTCTGAGCCTTTTACTGCTTCATCCACTGCCCGGGCGTCCTGCAGGTCGGCTGCTAACAGTTCATCGGTTTCATTGATTTTTTTTGGATGCCGGCTTACCAGCCGGATACGCGTGGAGTAACGGGTGAGTTCTGCAGCGAGTTCCTTTCCGATGGAACCGCCGGCGCCCAGGATTGTTTGCATACGCAAAGCTAACGGCTAATAGCCATTGGCCATTGGCCCGGAATTAAAGAGTTCAAATTTTATTTTGAAATTCCGGGTGCCTGCTATAAATTTGATATCACATTGATATCAAAATAAAACTTCGGTATATGGAAAAAATTGTAAAACCTGTTTCCGGCATTATCGGACTGCTTTTAGTATTGGCCACTCTCGCTGCAAGTATTTACTTCTTTTCTCAACTGGGTGAAAATGTTGAGATATGGAAGATCCTGGTTGCTGCTTTTTTGTTCATTCTCAGTATTTTTTTGATGACTGGGATGATCATCGTCCAGCCGAATCATTCACGGGTACTTAACCTCTTTGGTAAATATGCAGGCACAGTAAAAGATAACGGCTGGTTTTTTGTCAACCCTTTTTATACAAAGGAAAATATTTCCCTGAGAGCGCAGAATCTCGAAAGTTCTAAGTTGAAGGTGAATGATAAGATGGGTAATCCCATTGAGATCGCAGCCGTGATCGTATGGCAGGTAGGTGATACCTACAAAGCTGCGTATGATGTGGTGAACTATAAGGAATATGTGTTGCGCCAGAGTGAGGCAGCCGTGAGGCACCTTGCCAACAGTTTTCCTTATGACAACCTGGAGGATGAGCATGCCGACATTACCCTGCGGAATGGAGCAGACAAAGTCAATGAAATCCTGGAGACAGAATTAACCGAAAGGCTTGCACCTGCAGGAATTGTAATTATGGAAGCCAGGATCAGTCACCTTGCCTATGCTTCCGAGATTGCCGGTGCCATGTTGCAAAGGCAGCAGGCCACGGCCATTGTTGCGGCGAGAACCAAGATCGTGGAAGGCGCGGTAGGCATGGTGGAAATGGCACTGGAAATGTTATCTAAAAAAGGAATTGTAGAACTTGATGAAGAGAAGAAAGCAGCCATGGTGAGCAACCTGATGGTGGTACTCTGTGGTGAAAAGGCCGCACAGCCTATTTTGAATACAGGAACCTTGTACCAGTAATATGTTGAAAGCTTATGAAACATCCGGTAATTACCTGTTCGGGGAAAAAGAGAAATTCCCGAAGTGGTTATCATGGCTGATGATCCTGCCGGTTGCCATTGTTGCCGGGCTTATGGTTAAACTCCCCTCGTTGGAAGAAGCCGACCGGAAGGAAATGTGGATTGCCCTTGCGATAGTGTTGCCCCTGCAGGTCATTCTTTTCATTGCATTTCAGAAAGCAAGGCTGGAGAAAGTGGTAACGAGTAATGGCCTGTATTTCCGCTGGCTGCCGTTGCAGAAAAAATTCAGGGTGATAGAAAAGGAAATGATCAGCAGTGTTTCTGTTTCGAGGGCTCCGCTACTCAATTACGGTTCCAACTGGGTACCGGGTTACGGTCGCATGCATATGGCCTCAAAGGGTGAGGGGGTGGAGGTCATTAAAACCGATGGTAAAAAGATTTTCTTCAGTACTGCTGATCCTCATTCTATGGCAAGGGCGCTGGAGGAACTAATACGATCAAACAGTAAAACCAGGATCCGTGAGTTCTAAAAAAAGTTTTGTCATAAGGATAGATAATGATACCTACAAGGCCCTGGAAAAATGGGCAGCGGATGAGTTCCGCAGCGTGAACGGGCAGATTGAATGGATCCTGAACCAGAAGCTGAAGGAAAGCGGCAGGCTGAAGGATGCCGAAAAAAAGAACCTTAAAAAATAATCACCATGTCACTGTTCTATTTCATCTGCTGGATACTAATGGCAACATGGCCGCTGCTTTTTTGTTTTTACTGGCTGTGAATAGATTGTTCGTAAATATCTACGTTTAAAACACCGGTTTTTCCTGTTTAAAAAACCCGGTTTTCATGGGGTAAAACCCCTTGAAACCCTTGCCAGGCCTGGTAATTTCGTATGGAAGGAATGTATGCATCCGCTCTATTCTTTAACCATTTAAAACAAAGCGAAATGCTTAACTTGGAGGCCTAATAAAATGAGTACTATGATCAAGATTCAAGTAATCGGGCATCTTGGAAAAGACTGCACGGTAAACCAGGTAAACGGAAAAAATGTAATCAATTTCACTGTGGCGCACTCTGAAAAGTTCAAGGATAGCCAGGGTAACAACCAGGAGAGAACTACCTGGGTGGAATGTGCGTATTGGACGGACAAAACTGGTATTGCACCTTATTTACTAAAAGGGCAGCAGGTTTATGTTGAAGGGAATCCAGAAGTAAGAACCTTTACACGCAATGATGGAACCAATGGAGCTACTCTTTCCATGAGGGTTCGTGAAGTACAATTGCTGGGAAGAAAAGGTGATAATGCGGGTAATGGGAATGTGTCAGGTGGACAATCTTATCAAAAGCAGGAAGCTCCTGCACCAGCTATGAATGAAGAAATGTCAGACGATCTTCCTTTCTAAAAATACATTTGTTCTGATTGATCAATGCTCCAGTAATGGGGCATTTTTTATTCACCATTCACCATTCACCGTTCATGCTGCCCTATCGACCTCTCAAATTCTTCCTCTCCATAAAATCCTTCAATAGCTTTTCATTTAGTTCAGTTGGATATCCATACCATACGATCCTGTTTTCATCATCAATCAGTACTGTCCGGGGAATGGCCATCGTTCCATTGTACTGGATGCGCAATAACTGGTGAATTTTTCTCGTACTGTCACTGGTAACGATGGTTTGAAAATCCACTTTGCGGAAGATCTGGCCGGTCTTGAATTTTTCTTCATAGGTCACGGAGAGAAAAACAATATTGCTGTCCCTGAATTTTTCCTGGAGTCGGTTGAGATGCGGAACTGCTTTGAGGCAGGGACGGCACCAGGTGGCCCAGAATTCGAGTACTTTGAATTTAGTATTGAAATTTTTATCAGAAGGTTCGTTGAGATGGTATTCCATTGATGGCAGGCTGTCGATCTTTGTGCCGATGAGTGACTGCTGGGCAGTATACAAATTTTGGGCATTTGCCTCTCTAGGAAGAAGAAAACAGATAATTGGAATGAACAGGTATAAAATGAATTTCATCAATCGGGTATAAATATAAACTGTCTGTTTTTGATTTTAATTTCGAAGATTATTCTTTTTTCTTAGAGTAATTCTTTTCAAAAAAAGGCATAGCCGGGAAGGCGGGAAGGACGGTAAGTAGTGAAATAAAGATTGAAGTTATCAATAGTCCCTTTGAAACATTAAAGGATGCAATGACTTTACTTACCGCCTTACCGGCTATCTCATTCATCCTTTGAGACACTATAAAAATCAACTGAACAAAACTTATCTTGCAAAACATGAGTGTAAAGGTTTTTTCCTTTGAACAGTTATTCAGTTTTGCCTACAAGATATTCCTGAAAATCGGTTGCAGTGAAGATGATGCCCTGCTGGCAACCAAGGTGCTGTTATCCGCTGACCTACGCGGCATCGATTCACATGGCATAGCACGCCTCAGTGGTTATGTGCGTTTATGGGATGTAAAAAGAGTAAACGCCTGCGCTGAAATAAAAATCATTCATGAAACGCCATCCACAGCCACCATTGATGGTGACAGCGGGCTCGGACTGGTTGTAGCCCCAAGAGCCATGCAGGTCGCCATTGATAAAGCCAAACAGGTAGGAACCGGCTGGGTGAGTGTTCAGAACAGTAATCATTTCGGCATTGCAGGTTATCATGCGATGATGGCTTTGGAATATGATATGATCGGGATTTGTATGACCAATGCGAGTCCGCTTGTGGCGCCAACTTTTTCCATCGAAAGATTACTGGGTACCAATCCCATTTGTGTTGCCGTTCCCTCCGGCAAGGAGCCGGCTTTTGTTGCCGACCTGGCCACGACCACGGCAGCAAATGGCAAGCTTGAAATCCTTCAACGAAAAGGAGGTGTAGCTCCCATGGGATGGATCCAGGATAAACAAGGTAAGTCATCAACCGATCCCCATGAACTCAAAGCCGGTGGCGCTTTGCTGCCCCTGGGCGGCGACCGTGACCACGGCAGTCATAAAGGTTATGCGCTCGGTGCTGTGGTTGATATTTTTTCTGCTGTGCTCAGTGGTGCCAATTATGGTCCCTGGGTTCCGCCCTTTCCTGCTTATGTACCCATGCCCACGGGCATGCCGGGCAAAGGTATCGGGCATTTCTTTGGTGCCATGCGCATCGATGCTTTCCGTCCCGCGGATGATTTCAAACAGCACATGGACCAGTGGATCGAAAGATTCCGTTCCGCCAAAACCGCGGAAGGTTTTGAAAAGGTGATCATCCCCGGAGACCCGGAAAGGGAGATGGAAACAGAAAGAAGGATCAATGGTATTCCCCTCCTCGGACCTGTTGTTGATGACCTTCAATTCCTGGCTGAAAAGTTTGGGGTGGAACTGGAAGCCAATAGCCATTAGCCATTGGCCATTGGCCATTGGCGGATCGCTGCTGGAACTAAGAGGATCCCCAAGAAGAAAACGCAAAGGAAAACTTCTAAGCAATAAATTTGCACCCCAATTAATTACCAGTCATGCAGGATACAAATAGCCAGGGCATTATTACACCAGGAACATTCAAGATCATGAAATTCGGTGGCACTTCGGTGGGCAAGCCACACCGTATGCACGAAGTAGCGAGGCTGGTAACTGCAGACAATGAGAAGAAGATCGTGGTACTGAGTGCCGTATCTGGAACTACCAATGCACTGGTGGCTATAGGCAATGATCTTTCCACCGGCAACAAGGATGCAGCACGGGAAAAGATCCAGGCGCTGGAAGGGCAATACCGGCAGTTCATTACAGAGCTGGTAAAAAAACCACAGTCCATCACACAGGCTGAGAATATCTTGAAAGAACATTTCGAATTTCTTCATATCATTCTTCGCATATCCTTCAGTGATGCTTTGAACAAGGATATTTTAGCACAGGGTGAATTGCTCTCCACTAAACTATTTTCAGTTTACCTCGAAGAACAGAACATCTCACATGAACTGATCCCCGCGCTGGAGTTCATGAGCATTGATGCCTATGATGAACCACAGGTGGAAGTGATCAGGGAAAAAATTTCCAGGGTGTTGGCTCAATATCCCAACCAAAGGCTGTTTATTACCCAGGGATATATCTGCCGCAATGCAAGGGGAGAAGTGGATAACCTGAAGAGAGGCGGAAGTGATTATTCCGCTTCATTGATTGCTGCAGCGGTGCAGGCTGCGGTTTGTGAAATATGGACCGACATCAATGGCATGCATAATAATGATCCAAGGATCGTAAACAAGACCATCCCCATTGAGCAACTCAGTTTTGACGAAGCCGCGGAGCTGGCCTATTTCGGTGCCAAGATCCTGCACCCGGCATCCATCTGGCCCGCGCAACAGTACAAAGTGCCGGTAAAACTGCTTAATACCATGGAGCCCGAAGCAAAGGGGACCACTATTGCGGAACATGCGGCTTCCAGTGGTGTGAAAGCAGTAGCGGCTAAGGATGGTATCACAGCTATCAATGTAAAGAGCAGCCGCATGCTCCTGGCCTATGGTTTTTTGAGAAAGGTGTTTGAAGTGTTTGAAAAATACCGCACCTCCATTGATATGATCACCACCTCCGAGGTTGCCGTTTCTCTTACAATCGACAATGATTCAGCACTCATTGAAATCGTACGGGAACTGGAAAGTTTCAGTTCCGTAAGTGTTGATAAAGACCAGGCAATCGTTTCTATTGTCGGACATGAAATTGCTTCCCATGCAGATACCCTGAAAAAAGTGTTTGATAGTCTTGCTGATATTGATGTACGTATGGTATCTTATGGTGGCAGTGAGCACAATATTTCTGTGCTGGTACCTGCAGGACAGAAGACGGCGGTGCTGCAGCAGTTGAATGAGGGGTTGTTTGGATTGTGAGAGGCAAGCTTCAAGCTGCAAGCTGCAAGATTCACTGGTTCCGAAAATAATTTCAACTCGGGTAGTTTAAACGCAAAGAACCAGCCTACGCTAAAGCTACGTCTGGCGCTGCGCAGAGGGTAACTCTTTACTAAAGAATTAAATTGTTACGCAAAGGGCGCCAATATTTAGCCTATAGAGTTCGTGCAGAGTATTCGAACTTTTCTTCGCGTCTTCTTTGCGTAACCACTCCAGAAGTCTTAAAAATTTTGATCCTTCGCGTCCTTTGCTTGTGCCATGAAGTTAAACCTTAGTAAGGTTTAGCATGTTCTTTTACTGATGATGGGATTAGGGTGCTAACTAATGATCCATCGGCTGCGCTGTTCAGGCGGGGCAGTCAAACCACCCTAC
>JAEYUA010000307.1 GCA_023433755.1 Bacteroidota bacterium
CAGTTAGACCAGTCGCATGCTTCCATCGAATCCGTAAGAGGAGAACTCGACCAGTTGAACAGCAGTTTGCAGGAATTCACCACCAAATTGCAGGAAGCCGAGGCCAGGTATGGTGAGATCGAGGTGCAGTACAACGAAATCAATACCCAGTACAATAATCTCAACTTGCAGGTTACCCGTGAACAAAGCAAGATCAATGCTTTGAAGCAAGAGCTCCAGTTCAAGAGCAACCAGTTGAATGATCTCAGGCAGCAGGTTGAAACCAATACGGTGCAACTGAAAGAAACAAGGGAAAATATTTCCGGCTCTGAAGAAAGTCTTAAGAATATAGAGGAAGGTTTGTATGAACTGATGCGCAGGAAAGAGAAAGAAGAATCTGTGCTGAATGAAGCTGACCAGACCTATTACAATCTGCGCAACCAGCTCAATGCGAAAGAAAGTGAATTGCGTCATAAGGTAAAGGAGAAGGAACAGCTTGAACATTTGCTTTCAGGAATCAAGGACAGACTGAATGAGCTGAAGCTGCAACTGGCAGGAATGAAGGAAAGACTGAATGTGGAATTCCGCATTGTGCTGGAGGATATCCTGGATGAACCACGAACAGGCGAGGTGCCGGTGGAAGAATTGCAGGAGAAGGCCGACCGGATGAAAAAGCGACTGGAAAATCTGGGTGAAGTAAATCCTACGGCGATCGAAGCCTTCGAAGAAATGAAGAAGCGATATGATTTTATTGTGGAACAAAAGGATGACCTGGTCAATGCCAAACAAAGTTTACTGCAAACGATCGCAGAGGTAGAGACCACGGCCAACCAGAAATTCCTGGAAACCTTTAACCAGGTGAGGGAGAACTTCCATAAAGTATTTAAAACCTTATTTACGGAAGACGACCAGTGCGACCTGATACTGGAGAATCCTGATAACCTGGCCGAGACAGGCATTGATATCATGGCCAAGCCCAAGGGCAAGCGTCCGAGCAGCATTGGCCAGTTGAGCGGGGGAGAGCGCACACTGACCGCAACGGCTCTGCTGTTTGCCATTTACCTGATCAAGCCGGCGCCGTTCTGTATCCTCGATGAGGTGGATGCACCGCTCGATGATGCCAATGTAGGTAAGTTCACCAATATGATCCGTGAGTTCAGTAACAACTCCCAGTTCATTATTGTAACACATAATAAAACCACCATGAGCGCCGTGGATGTGATCTACGGGGTAACCATGCAGGAACCCGGGGTGAGTAAGCTGGTGCCGGTGGATTTCAGGAGTTTGAACTGATAGTCGTGAGTCGTGAATGTTGAATCATGAATCGTGAATCGTGAGACGTGAGAGCGATTCATGATTTTCGAGGTGTCTTTTCACGTCTCACGCCTCACGCCTCACGATTCACGCCTCACGATAATAATAACTATTATACAGCCTCCCATGTTTCGCACCCTCATCCTCCTCACTGTCTCCAACATCTTCATGACCTTTGCCTGGTATTACCATCTCAAACATACTGGCTGGCCTTTGTGGAAAGCAATTGCGCTTAGTTGGGGCATCGCCCTTTTTGAATACTGCCTGATGGTGCCGGCCAACCGGCACGGCTATGTTTCGGGCATGAATACCTTCCAGTTGAAAATGGTTCAGGAAGTGATCACACTTGTGGTATTCAGTGTGTTTGCGGTACTGGTGCTCAAAGAGCCCTTTCAAACCAAATACCTGATCAGTTTTGTGTTCCTTTTGGCGGCTGTATATTTTATGTTTAAAAAATGATTGCTTGAGCCAATAGCCAATAGCTAATGGCCATTAGCCAACAGCCTTCTCACAAATAACTTTCCTTTAATATCCTTCTCATTAATTTTAGGATTCAACCGTTAGACATGAGGATCCTCTTATCTCTTTTATTGCTGTCTTTTTTTTCTTTCGCACAGGCACAGGAAAAACCTGAAGGCTTATTCATCAATTCCAAAGCCCCTGATTTCAAGGCTAAGGACCAGGATGGAAATGATGTGGTGCTGAAGGACCTCAGGAAGAAGGGAAATATCGTGCTGGTGTTTTACCGGGGTAGCTGGTGCCCTCATTGCAGCCGTTATTTAAAGCAGTTGCAAAATTCATTCGAAGATTTCAAAGAAAAAGGAGCACAGGTAATCATCGTAACACCGCAGGGAGATGAGGGGATTGACAGCGCTGTGGCAAAATCAGGTGCCAGTTTTCCAGTGATCCATGATAAGGATATGAAAATCGCCAATAATTACAAGGTTGCTTACAAGGTAGATGAAAGAACTTATGGCCGTTATAAAAATGCAGGAATCGACCTTCTTAAAGAAAACAACCAGGTGAAAGATGCCTGGCTGCCGGTGCCTGCCGTTTATATCATCAATACCGAGGGCTCCATCACCTTCCGTTATTTTGAAGAAGATTATAAAAAACGGGTACCCATTGCTGATATATTGAAGGCTTTGAGCGGGGGTAGGTAGCTTTTGGCTGTTGGCCATTGGCCTATGGCTTGAACCAAACAGCATGGAACTCTATACAAAGGATAAGTTTTGTAAATAATCAGGTAATATCAGTGGACCATGTCTGAAGGCAAGCCAACAGCCAACAGCCAATGGCCAATGGCCAACAGCTAACGGCCTCCCTCTTTATACTTCAACTTCCCTACCTTTCCATTGCTTCCGGCTAAATAAACTGTCTTGCCGATCTTGGCTATGCGGCATACATGAAATCCTTCTGTTGAAATGAGCTGCCAGTTGGCCGCATTATCTATGGTATAATCAACACCAGTAAGGCCGCAACTCACCAGGATTTTTTTATCCAGGTACTCAACACAACTCCTGTAACCATGTGGCGGGGTGTTGGAGGCCTTCCATGTTTTTCCTTTGTCAACACTATAAAAACAATTGAGGCTATCAGATTTTGGATTTGAAAAATCTCCTCCCACCACTACCAGTTTCTCCGCGCCTTTTTTACGGAAAGGGTCGTAAGCAGCAATGGAATTAGCCCCGGTTGTTTCCCTGCCCTGTAACAGCGGTAGTGGCATTTTTTTATCACGGATAAAAATACTTGATCTCAATCCCCCTGAAACAAATACTGCTTCATCCCTGGCAAGCACTCTCACATTGGTGCCGCTTGCCGCGAAGCAGGCTTCACCACTGTCAGCAACCGGCCTGTTTTCCATGGGTACATCCATCCAGGTGCGACCTCCATCGAAAGTTCTGGCCACAAAAAATCTTCCGTCAACAGGATCACCAATCACGATGCCGGCCACTTCATTCCAGAATTCCATGGCGTCGAGAAACATGCCCTTGGTTTTATTTTCATACACCACCTTCCAGGTCTCACCTCCATCATTGGTTCTAAGGATATAGGCAGGGTCCTTATCACTTGAATTCATGATCACAGCCGTACTGGCGTCGAAGGCTTCAATATCGCGGAATTCCATTTTTTCAAAACCCTTTACCACCATCCACTTCCAGTCTTTACCTCCATTGCTGCTGCG
Source organism: Bacteroidota bacterium (assembly GCA_023433755.1). GTDB lineage: Bacteria > Bacteroidota > Bacteroidia > Chitinophagales > Chitinophagaceae > Flavisolibacter. Next base: position 3,479 of record JAEYUA010000307.1, read on the forward strand.
GCCAATAGTGCCATTGCTGCCGCTGACCCATACCACTTCATCAGACACCACACTTAAGCCTCTCAAAGAAGTTTTGGTTCCTGAAGTAAGGATCTCTACTGTTGGGATCACAGGTTTCTGTGCAGAACTTGTAAGGAAGGATAGAAAAAGAAAAAAGGAGAACAGGATTTTCATAACGGCTGATTGATGATGAAAAGATAATTCATTCCCCTTTTAAAAAAGAGCTATGGGCTGTTGAAACGGGAGGGTCAAAAAAAAATCCCCTTGCGGGGATTCATCAGTTCTTTAATTTTTTGGCAAACACCTTCTGGAATTTTTCCAGTTTTGGCCTGATCACCACGGAGCAATAAGGATTGTTGTTTTTATTGTTCTCGTAGTATTCCTGGTGATAATCTTCTGCCACATAAAAACGGCCGAGAGATGAGATCTCGGTTACGATCTGCTTGTCGTAAGCACCGCTTTTGTTGAGTTCATTTTTATAGTACTCCGCTTTTTCTTTCTGCTCATCATTATGATAGAAGATGGCGCTCCGGTATTGTGTGCCTACATCCGCGCCCTGGCGGTTCAGGCTCGTTGGATCGTGTACTTCAAAGAAAACCTCCAGCAATTCATCATAACTGATCTTATCGGTTTCATAAACGATCTGGACACATTCGGCATGTCCGGTTTCACCGGTACAAACCTGTTTATAGGTAGGGTTATTCACGTGACCACCGGTATAACCCGAAGTAACGCTCAATACACCCTTGAGTGATTCGAAGATGGCTTCCGTACACCAGAAACAGCCGGTGGCGAAAGTGGCGGTATCTGTTTTTTCTCCAACATGCGCATTCATAAGGGACGTGCTCATTGATTTATATTTTTTTTCGGAATTGCACGCAATCATCGTCCAAATTCCAACCAGCCCTAAAAGTGTTTTAATGATCATACAAATACTTGGAGGTCAAAGTTCAGGCTGAATATAGACAAGGAAAAGCCAACAAAAAAGTTTTAACACCCTGTTTGGAGCTGCTTTTGCATAAATTTAAACATTGCGCCAGCCTAACTTTGCCCTTCAATGAAATTATACCCGGAATCCGCTGCTGTTCAACTGGAATTCGATAAGATCAGGGCCTTGCTAACAGAAAAATGCCGTACAGAATACGCGAAGTCCAAGGCCTCGGAACTTCGTATCCATACTAAAAAAGAATTTATTGAACTGGAGCTCAGGCAGTCACATGAATACAGGCAACTGGTGCAGAATGGTATCCATTTCCCCAATGATTATGTGCTGAATCTTTCAAGGGAACTAAAATTACTGGGTATACAGGGTGCTATGCTTTCAGGGGAAGAATTGGTATCTGTCAGGAAGTTACTGATCAGCGCTGAAAGCATATTCAGGTGGTTTGACGCAGAAAGGCGGCAAAACTGGCCGGGACTGGCGAAAGTGATAGATGGGTCACATTATGAAAAGCTGTTGCTGAAAATGATCAATGATGTGATTGATGACAGCGGCAGTGTAAAGGATAATGCCTCCAATGAACTGCAGTCCATTCGCATGAGCCTCTACCGCAAACGCAATGAACTCCGCAAAGTATTTGACCGCATCGTTGGTAAACTCAATAAGCAGGGTTACCTGGCAGAGATCGAAGAGAGTTTTATGAATGGCAGGAGGGTAGTAGCCGTTTTCGCGGAGCAGAAAAGACTGGTAAAAGGAATTCTTCACGGTGAAAGCGACAGCCGCAGAACCACCTTTATTGAACCTGAAGAAACGATCGAACTGAATAATGACCTGTATGAACTGGAAGGTGCTGAAAGAAAGGAAGTGTACAGGATTCTGAAAGAACTTACTGCACGACTTTCTCAATATGCCTCCCTGCTCACTCACTACCATTATATCGTAGGTGAATATGATTTCATCAGGGGAAAAGCTTCCTTCGCGCTGGACATCCAGGGCGAATATCCCGTGCTGGCTGATAAGGCGCATGTGCATCTTGTTAAAGCCTATCATCCGCTTTTATTTCTTTACAATCGCAAATCACAAAAACCCACCATACCTGTTGACCTCACGCTCGATGAAAAAAACAGGATCCTGGTGATCAGTGGTCCCAATGCCGGTGGTAAAACGGTTACGATGAAAACCGTGGGGCTGCTGCAGATGATGGTGCAAAGTGGTTTGCTGGTGCCGGTGCATCCTTCTTCGCAGTTTGGCATTTTCAAACAACTGATGATCCATATTGGTGATACCCAAAGCATCGAGTTTGAACTGAGTACTTATAGCAGTCATTTGCTGAGCATGAAACATTTTATGGAGAATGCCAATGGCAAAACTTTATTCTTCATTGATGAACTGGGCAGCGGCAGTGATCCCAACCTCGGAGGTGCCTTTGCGGAAGTGATCATGGAAGAACTTTCCCGCAAACATGCGTATGGTATCGTTACCACCCACTACCTTAATCTCAAGGTGATGGCCAATAAAACCCAGGGCATCATCAATGGCGCCATGGCCTTTGATGAAAAAAAACTGATGCCTTTGTACCGGCTGATCGTGGGCAAACCGGGCAGCTCCTATACTTTTTCCATTGCGGAAAGGATCGGGCTTGACAAAAGGCTGATCACCAGGGCAAGGGGGATGGTGGATGAAGAACATTTCCGTCTCGATAAACTACTCAACCGCACCGAGCAGGACCTTCACAAGGTGCAGCAGAAAGAAAAGGAACTGCACCAGCTCCTGAAAGAAAATGAAAGGCTGAAAAGGGAGATGGAACAGGTAATGGACAGGGAGAAACACCGGCAGCAGGTAGAATTGCTGAAGCAGCAAAACAAGGTTACGGAAGAAAGGATCGTTTACCTGAAGGATATGGAAAGGAAGGTGAAACAACTGGTGGTGGAATGGCGTAAATCAGAAGACAAGAATAAAGTGATCAAAGAAATGGCTTCCCTGCTGTTTCCAAAAAATGAGCAAAAGGCTGTCAGTAAAAAGCAGAAACAGATTAATTCAAAATACGAAGAGGTAAAGGGTGAGATTCGGGTAGGCGACACCGTTAAGATGAAACGCAACCTGCAGGTAGGTGAGGTGCTTGAGTTGAGAGGGAAGAAGGCGGTGGTGAAGATTGGGTTGCTGCCGATGCAGATTGACCTGGGCGATCTGTCGTTGGTGAAGGAAAAGGAATCAAAGGAACGAGAATCGTGAGTCGTGAATCCATTCTATTGAAACTTAGCGAAAGCAGTTTTTTTGCTGTTATTTTTTACCGCCAAGGAAGAAGGGCCAGCCTTCGCTAAAGCTACTGCTGGTGAAACGCCAAGGAAGCACTAAGAAGATTCCCGATTTTCCTGTGAAATATTGAATTATTGATACCATAAGTACTATCAATTCTCTAAACCACTACTTCCCGTCCTTCCCGCCTTACCGGCTAAAAAACCCGGGGCCAGAGCAGAGAGAGAGGCTATTGGCTATTGGCCTTTAGCTGTAATACCCAATAGCTCGTTCTTTTCTTCGCGTCCTTTGCGAAATCCTCAGCGGCCTTTGCGTTTTGTTGTTTTCACCGCTGAGAATCAGCTTTCACTAAACTTTGGATGGGGCATCCCGCCCTCCGCTCTCCGCACTCCGCACTCAATTCATTCTCTCCTTTCCCCAGTTCATTACCGATACGCTTGATGGGCAACCTACCCCGGTCTAGTTTTGCACCAGCAATTGAAACAAAAACATTTAAAAAATAAAAAAATGAAATTCTTATTTACCATCATGCTGGCCCTCGGTTTCCTGGTTTCAGGAAGCACGCCGGTAAAAGAAGACCAGGTTAATCCTGTAGTTCTTGAATCTTTTCATAACGCATTTAAAAATGCCGAAGCGGTGAACTGGAGCGAAAGCCGTGAATTCTATAAAGCTGAATTCCTGCTCAACTGCCAGTATGTGTTTGCCTTCTATGCCAAGAACGGCTCACTGCTCGCCACCACCCGTAACATGCTTTTCACTGATCTTCCTGTAATGCTGCAGACCAGCCTGAAGGAATTGCAGAAAGGCTACTGGATATCCGAGCTTTTTGAATTATCAAATGAAGAAGGTACCCGTTATTATATCACCCTGGAAAATGCAGACAACAAACTGGTGCTGCGTTCCAACAAAGCAGACTGGGATCTCTACCAGAAAAAACTAAAACCATAAAAATATTGGAGCAAGGCCCGTAAGCCCGATTCAAATGTTCAAATTTTCTCTTAAGCAGTAATAGTCGCAGCCCTGGTTTTCTAACCGGGGCTTCTTGTTGGTCAAAAATTTGCATTGTA
>JAEYUA010000027.1 GCA_023433755.1 Bacteroidota bacterium
GGGTAGGGGTATGGATCTAACGAACGAGGTAATCAAACAAAGGCTGGTAGAAAAATTTGGTGATCAACTGGGTCAGTTTGAAGAACCTTTTGGCATGCTCAGTTTTGAAGCGCCGAAACACATGAATGTTGAAGTGATCAGTTATTTGTATAATGATGAAGAACTGAAATTCCGTTTCCTTACCGACCTCACCGTGGTACATTATCCTGCTTATGCAGGCAGGGAACTCGCGGTAGTGTATCACCTGCACAACCTGGTAGATAATGTACGGATCCGTTTCAAAGTTTTTCTTCCCATTGCCCAACCTGATGTTCAGACCCTCACCGGTCTTTTCTCTGCCGCCAACTGGCAGGAGCGGGAGGCTTATGATTTCTATGGTGTGAACTTCACCGGTCATCCTAATCTCAAAAGAATCATGAACGTGGAGGAAATGGATTATTTCCCCATGAGAAAAGAATACCCCCTGGAAGACCAGAGCCGGATTGATAAGGATGATGAGATGTTTGGAAGGGGAGGCAGTTTTGATTTCGGAAACCGCCAGGCCGATGGGGCGCCCAGGCAGATCAGCGAAGCAGACAAGGACCAGACCTGGAAATGACAGGCAGTTCTTCGATTTTAAATTTTTGAATTTGAAATGTCAGTAACAGAAAATCATATTGGACTTCCGGAAGGAAGTATAGAATCACAGACCACCACCATCAACCTGGGTCCCACACACCCTGCTACCCATGGTGTATTCCAGAACATCCTTGAACTGGATGGTGAAAAAATTGTTTCCGCGGAACAGACCGTGGGATATATCCACCGGGCTTTCGAAAAGATCGCGGAACGCAGGCCGCTTTACCAGATCACGCCTCTTACCGACCGTTTGAATTACTGTTCAGCCCCGATCAATAATATGGGCTGGCATCTCACCTGCGAAAAACTGTTGGGTATTCAAACACCCAAGCGTGTTGACTATCTCCGTGTGATCATTATGGAGCTGGCCAGGATCGCTGATCACCTGATCTGTAATTCCGTGATTGGTGTGGATACCGGTGCCTTTACCGGCTTCCTGTACGTGATGCAATACCGTGAACTCATTTACGAGATATGGGAAGAAGTTTGTGGTTCCAGGCTTACAACAAACATTGGACGCATCGGTGGTTTTGAAAGAGATTTCAATGATATCGCTTTTACGAAACTTGAAAAATTCCTGAAAGAATATCCTGATGTGCTGCGAGAATTCGAGAACCTGTTCGTGCGCAACCGCATCTTTATGGAGCGCACCATCGGTACCGGTCCAATCAGCGCGGAAAGGGCATTGAATTACGGTTTTACCGGTCCTAACCTGCGCGCTGCCGGTGTGGATTATGATGTGCGTGTGCATACACCTTACAGCAGTTACCAGGATTTTGATTTCGAGATTCCGGTTGGTACCACAGGTGATACTTATGACCGCTTCCTGGTACGCAACCAGGAAATGTGGCAGTCACTCCGGATCATAGAACAGGCTTATAAAAAAATACAGGACTTCAAAGGAGAGGAGGCTACGGTATTCCATGCGGATGTGCCGGAGTATTACCTGCCAGAGAAGAAAGATGTATATACCAGCATGGAAGCGCTCATTTATCACTTCAAAATCGTGATGGGTGAGATTGATATTCCGCCTGGAGAAGTATACCAGTGCGTGGAAGGTGGAAATGGAGAACTTGGTTTTTACCTGATCAGCGATGGTGGCAGAAGTCCTTACAGGCTGCACTTCCGCCGTCCCTGCTTTATTTATTACCAGGCTTACGAGGAAATGATCAAGGGCTCCATGCTCAGTGATGCCATCATCGTGATGTCTTCACTGAACCTGATTGCCGGCGAGATGGATGGGTAGGTAGTTAAAAATTAAAAATTCAAAAGAACAAATGACCCCGCTTTTGAATTTTGACTTTTGAATTTTGACTTAATTATGAAATTTTCAGAACAAAAATTATCCAAAGCGCAGGAGATCATCGCCCGCTACCCGCAGGGTAAGCAGAAGAGCGCCCTCTTGCCCTTGCTGCACCTGGCGCAGGAAGAAAATAATGGATGGCTTAGTGTGGAAGCAATGGATTATGTAGCCGGGCTGCTGCAGATCAAGCCTATTGAAGTGTATGAAGTGGCAACCTTCTACAGCATGTACAATCTCAAGCCGGTAGGCCGCTATGTATTCGAGGTTTGCCAGACGGGACCCTGCATGATCAATGGAAGCGATGGTATTATTGATTATATCAAGCAGAAGCTGAATATTGGTGTGGGTGAGACCACGGCCGACGGGCTGTTCACTTTAAAAACAGTGGAATGCCTGGGCGCATGTGGTTATGCACCGATGATGCAGATGGGAAAATTTTATAAGGAACACCTGACTAAAGAAAAAGTGGACAGTATCGTGGAAGAATGCAGGAAAACGGCGGCTGTCAATAACTGATATGAAAGGATTCTTCGTTTGTTTATGCCTGTTATGTGGTTTATTCCTGTCAGCACAGGATAATAAAGACCAGGTTTTATTAAAGGCGAGGCAGTTGAACGAAGCGGTGTTTGTGAAGAAGGATAGTTCTTTTCTTTCTGGCCTGTTTCTCGAAAAACTTACTTATGGTCATTCCAGCGGGAAGGTTGAGAACAGGAAAGATGCCTTGCACAATATCATTCATAATACTTCGGTATATGAAAATGTGCAATTGTCAGGTGAAGAAGCCTGGTTGAAAAATAAAACTGCTGTTACCAGGTACCTGCTTACGGCAACTGAAAAGAAAGCAGATGGAAGTTCTTCACCCTTAAAGTTGCATATCGTGCTGGTATGGGCAAAGGAGAAGAAAGATTGGAAACTGTTGTCGAGGCAGGCAGTAAGGGTGCCGTAAATGAAATGTCAAAAAATGAAAAGAACCATATTTCTTTTTTTGCTGTTGAATAGTTGCCTGCTTTCTTTCGGGCAAACGGATTTTTTGAAAGATGCCGTTGCCAAACTGGAAGTAGCACTGGTGAAAAAGGATACAGGAACAATAAAGAAGCTGCTTCATCCGAATGTTACTTATGGACATTCAAACGGGTGGGTGCAAAATAAATCAGAGGTGACTGCTGATCTTGCAAAGGGAAAACTGAGTTACCTGAAAATCGTGAGCCGGAATCTGAAATGGCAGGCTGCCAAAGACTGGGCGAGTGTCAGAAGCACTTCCAGCATCAGTTACAGGCTCGACGGAAAAGAAAGCGAAATGGAACTGCACGTACTGCAGGTGTGGGTGAAAACAAATAAAGGATGGCAGTTGTTTGCGAGGCAGGCAACCAAAATATAAACAAGTAAAAAGTCAAAAGTCAAAAGGCAAAAGCCGAGACAGTATTAATGATAAAGGATATAATACGGTTTTAGTTTTGAATTTTGAATTTTGAATTTTGAATTATCATGGGTAGAAAATTATTACTTGAACAGGCGCATATTGAAGGCATCCGGAACTATGATGTTTACCGGAAGAACGGAGGTTATGCCTCCATGGAAAAAGCTTTTAAAATGGGGCCTGCGGACATCATAGAAGAAGTTAAGAAAAGCGGCCTGCGTGGCAGGGGTGGTGCAGGTTTTCCTACAGGCATGAAATGGAGCTTCCTGGCAAAACCAGAGGGTGTTCCCCGCTACCTTGTTTGCAATGCCGATGAATCAGAGCCGGGTACTTTCAAGGACCGTTACCTGATGGAATTCCTTCCTCATCTTTTTATTGAAGGACTGATCATTTCTTCTTACGCCCTGGGTGCCAACACCTGTTATGTTTACATCCGTGGTGAATATGCATGGATACCAGATATTCTTGAACAGGCCATAGCCGAAGCAAAGCAGGCGGGTTGGCTTGGAAAAAATATTCTGAACAGTGGTTTTGACCTGGAGATCTATGTGCACCGCGGCGCGGGCGCCTACATCTGCGGGGAAGAAACCGCCTTGCTCGAATCACTGGAAGGCAAGCGTGGCAACCCACGTATCAAGCCTCCGTTTCCTGCTGTGAAAGGATTGTATGATTGCCCGACCGTAGTGAACAACGTTGAAACACTTGCAGCGGTTGTTCCTATCATCAATATCGGTGGAGAAGAATACGCAAAGATCGGTATCGGCAAATCCACAGGCACCAAACTGATTTCCGCCTGCGGCAATATCAGGAAGCCTGGTGTGTACGAGATCGACATGACTATTTCAGTAGAAGAATTTTTATACAGCGATGAATATTGCGGTGGTATGGCTAATGGCAAAAAGCTAAAGGCCTGTATTCCCGGTGGATCATCCGTTCCTATTGTTCCTGCCAATCTTTTGCTGACAACCGCCAAGGGTGAAAAAAGAATGATGACTTATGAAAGCCTGGCTGACGGTGGTTTCCAGACAGGTACCATGATGGGCTCAGGTGGATTCATTGTATTGGATGAAGACCAGTGCGTGGTGAGGCATACTTTGAGTTTAGCCAGGTTCTACCGACATGAAAGCTGCGGACAGTGTTCGCCGTGCAGGGAAGGAACAGGATGGATGGAAAAGATCCTGCACAATATTGAATACGGTAAAGGCAAGATGAGTGATATTGATTTATTGTGGGATATACAGAGCAAGATCGAGGGTAATACAATTTGTCCTTTGGGTGACGCGGCCGCATGGCCGGTAGCCGCAGCGATCAGGCATTTCAGGGATGAATTTGAATGGCATGTTCAAAACCCGGAAGAGGCACAAAAAAGAAATTTTGGATTAGCGCATTATGCTGATCCGTTGAATGTGGCAGTGGGTAGTTTCACGCAAAGACGCTAAAACGCAAAGAAAAAAAGCATTTTATAATGGCCAAATCAACATAAGCGCAAAGAGGAAAATTTAGATTTTAGCAATCATGGAAAATGAATTAGCTAGAATCGTGGTTGATTGTTGTTATAAAATACATTCCAGGTATGGGCCGGGTTTGTTGGAAAGTGTTTATGAACAAATCCTTTTTTATGAATTAAGTCAATCAGGCTTATTCGTCGAAAGACAGAAAAGTATAGCGTTAGTTCATAAAGATTTAATCATCCCGGTGGCATTCAGGGCTGATTTAATCATTGAAGGAAAATTGCTATTGGAATTAAAAGCAGTTGATGAGATGCCTAAACTGTTTTATAAAAAGGTAGTCACTTATTTGAAACTGACTGGTATTCATCTGGGATTATTGATCAATTTCAATGAGCCTTATTTAAAAGATGGAATCAAAAGGATTGTAAACAACTTATAAATCTTTGCGCCCTGGCGCTTTTGCGTCTTTGCGTTAGGACTTAACAAAATATAAAACTTTGCGCCTTGGCGTTTTTGCGTCTTTGCGTGAAACAACTATCATGACTGAAGAAAAGAAACTATTTAAGGTAACAATCGATAACATCACCATCGAGGTGGAGCCGGGAACGACAGTTCTGCAGGCTGCACGGAAAATAGGAGGTGATATTGTCCCACCGGCCATGTGTTACTACAGCAAGCTGAAACACACCGGTGGATATTGCCGCACCTGCCTGGTGAGGGTGGCTGCCGGCTCAACCGCCGACCCGCGCCCCATGCCCAAGCTCGTAGCCAGTTGCCGCACCGCGGTAATGGATGGCATGATCGTAGAAAACATCACCAACCCCGCCGTGCTCGAAGCAAGGAAAGGTGTGGTGGAATTTCTCCTCATCAATCATCCCCTCGACTGCCCCGTGTGCGACCAGGCAGGAGAGTGCGACCTGCAGGACCTCAGTTATGAGCATGGCAATGAAGGCAGCCGCTACGATTTTAAAAGACGCACCTTCGAAAGAATTGATATCGGCCCGTTGATCCAGTTGCACATGACCCGTTGCATTCTCTGCTATCGTTGTGTACATACAGCCAACCAGGTAGCAGGCAACCGGGAACATGGTGTGCTCGACCGCGGCGACCACGCGCAGATCGCCACTTACATCCAGGAATCTCTCGACAGTGAATTCATCGGGAATGTAATTGATGTTTGCCCCGTAGGCGCACTCACTGACCGCACTTTCCGTTTCAAAAACCGTGTATGGTTCACCAAACCGGTGGATGCCCACCGCGACTGTCCTACCTGCAAGGGTAAGGTAAGACTTTGGATGAGAGGAGACGATGTGCTCAGGGTTACCGCGAGAAAAGACCAGTGGGGAGAAGTGGAGGAATGGATCTGTAATGAATGCCGTTTCGAAAAGAAAAAAGTTACCGACTGGGTGATCGAAGGACCAACAAAAGTTGACAGGCATTCCGTGATCAGCCAGGGACATTATACCAATATCACAAAGCCGGCGGAAACCATCGCTGCGGTGATGGATGGAAGACAGCCCAGGCTGCTGATGGATATTCACAAAGTAAGCGAGGTCAATACAGTGGACCTGAATGTACTTCCCGGCCCGGCCACGGGAAAAACTTTTAGTGGAGATCCAATGGCTTCGGGAACCAATATCACAGATGTGAAGAAAGGATATGATAGTAACAAGGCGGGAACGGATTCAACCAATCCCAACACGCCCTGATTAAAATTGAATAGAACAAAACAATCATAAATAGAGTTGCCTGCAAGGAGGGTCATTCTCGAAGTTCGCAGCTCAAAGCTCAAAGCGCCTTATGGATTTAGCAAATATTGACTGGTGGATCATAGTAGAGAAACTCATACTGATCTCGGTTATCATCGGGCTTTCTATGGTAGTGGCCATGTACAGCACCTATGCTGAAAGAAAGATCGCTGCCTTTCTCCAGGATCGTGTGGGTCCTGACCGTGCAGGTCCTTTCGGGATTTTGCAACCGATGGCGGATGGACTCAAGCTGTTCATGAAGGAAGAGATCATTCCCATGCTTTCTTCCAAATTCCTTTTTATACTTGGACCCATGCTGGCCATGATCACCGCCCTGCTCACCAGTGCAGTGATTCCCTGGGGCAGCACCATTGATATCGCCGGCCGCCAGGTTCCCCTGCAGATCGCAGATATCAATATCGGGATCCTTTATGTGTTTGGAGTGGTGAGCATGGGTGTTTATGGTATAATGATTGGTGGTTGGGCATCCAACAATAAATTCTCACTGCTGGCATCCATCAGGGGAGCAGCCCAAATGATCTCTTATGAACTGGCCATGGGGTTATCGCTTATCGCGGTGCTGATGGTATCGGGTTCGCTGCGCCTGAGTGTGATCGTGGCCCAGCAGTCGGAAGGGTTGTTCAACTGGAACATCCTTTACCAGCCGCTTGGCTTTTTGATCTTTTTCATTTGTGCCCTTGCAGAATGTAACCGTACGCCATTCGATCTTCCTGAAGCGGAGAATGAACTCAACTTTGGTTACCACCAGGAATATTCATCCATGAAACTGGGTTTTTATCTATTTGCCGAATACATCAATATGTTCATCAGCAGCGTGGTGATGGCCACCCTGTTTTTCGGAGGATATGATATTCCATTCTTCAACGAAGCAGAGGTATGGGGTAATCACTGGTGGGTTGGACT
>JAEYUA010000007.1 GCA_023433755.1 Bacteroidota bacterium
TCCGGGTTCATCGAAGCCCGCACCACTCCAGAACATCAGGCGGATGCCTTTTTTCTGTTTGCTATAACCAACAATTGGGTTGTCATCAAGGAACCAGACAGGGTGACCATGCCATATCTTGAATTCAGCCTGGCTTAAATGTTCTGTTATGATAGTGGCCAGGAGGTCGCAGATTTGCCGGTCCTCTTCCGGTTGTAAACGGTTATAGTTTTGAACAGCAGTATTCATGTTGACTATTGATCATTTTAAAATGGAAGTCTCTTTATATTCATCAGGTTGATTTACGAAAAACAAACAAGTCCAGGAAAAGAGCAAGTCCAAACAACACCCAACCGGCAATCCTGGTGAACTTTGCGAAAAGTATATAATTTGTTTCGTTGTTCCTTTTGTCATAGTGATCAATCACCACAGACATCAGGTTTGCAATAGCAAATGCAAAAGACAGCAGCATAACCAACAATGGTTCGCCATGAAGATGTACTCCCCTGCTCCTTTTACCAGGCAGGTAAAGGTCATCTATTATAAAGCCAATCGTTCCATATACAAGGAGTATCGATGAAAATATGATGCTTAATGCCCGTTCCTCCGGTGAAATGTGGTTAGGCGTATAAGTTTGTTTTTTCCTGTTTTTTGAATGCTGTTTCGAATGCATCTGGTAATTCCGGTATTTACTATAATGATGTCATTGTTCAAGGAAATTCAATTCATCCTTCAAAACATGCCCGAATTTTTTTAAAGATGAATTCAATATGAAATGATCGTCGTCAATAAAACCATCAAATGGCGCACTGATAACCACCCCATTTGATCCTGTACGTAACCTGATCCTAATTTTTCCGGCCTTCCGGCCATATTTTTTTGAAACAAAAAAAATGATTCCCTGTCGGGGTAATAATTTGAGTTCGCCATAATCAATTCCACACCAGTTATAATTCCAGTATTCAATGGGCCTCCATAAATTATCGAATGCATAAGCTTCCTGGATCGCAATCAGGCTACCAGCTTGTGAGCTCAATTTCATGGATCCCGGCCCTGAGTTCAAAATAAGGAAGGTTTCAATAGAATCAATTCCAGGATTAGCCAGAGCATTTGAATCGGCTGTGCTATCCAAATAAGCATTGAGATTTTCGAGTTTATCAAACAAAAAGAGTTTGTCAGGCAATTCTTTACCAGGGGAAATTGTGATTATTCTGTGCGGGAAAGCCCAACCCATGACCATTTTACCGCTATCAGAAAAATAGAATTGTTGTCCATAGGAAAATCCTGGAGCCAGTAAAAGAACAACAAGGAGTACCTGAATTATGGTTTTGAAGTGTTTCACTGTTCTGAATTCTACAAAATATTAAAGCTTCATGAATATATCAAACCCATCTAAATCTCCCCACATTAGGGGATAGACCCCCTCCCTTAATTAATCCATATTTGCACCATCACACGCTGACCATACGATACTGGTTTTTCATAGGACGGCCGCATCAGGTTTTGTGTTTTTCGTGTGTGTATCCCGTAACCTGGTTACGGGATTTTGTTTTAGTTTAGTAAAAGCCATTCCCCCAATGAGAGGATATTTACTGCTTTTCGTTCTTTGTGCATGTTTCCCTGCCGCGGCACAGGAACCCTCCCTGTATTTTGAAAAGATTACCATCCAGGATGGCCTTTCCCATAACAAGGTTAACTGCATCATCCAGGACCAGCGTGGTTTCATCTGGATCGGCACCGATGATGGCCTGAACCGATACGATGGAAAAAGATTTGTTTATTACAAAACCAGGCCTAATGATTCCACCAGCATTTCAGGCAATATCATCACTGATTTAATCGAAGACAGGAATGGCATCATCTGGATCGCCACGGCCGACGGAGGATTGAGCCGCTACAATTACCGCCTGCCTCCCAGCCTGCAGTTCAAACAATACAAACACAAACCCGGTGACCCGCATTCCATTCCCGTCAACACGATCAATACACTGCTCGAAGATCCGCAGGGTTTTCTCTGGCTGGGCACCAGCGGTAAATCGGTTTTGCGTTTCAATAAATCCAATGGCCGTTTCACTGATCCCACACAATCTTCAAAGACCATACTTGACCTTTGCCTGGATGCAAAGGGTTTAATATGGATCGGCAAACAGGGAGGTGGTATCATGAAATTGGACCCGGCAACATTGAGTTTTACAGAAGACCCACGCTATAAACAACTTTATGCCAAACTTCCTCATGCTACAGTTACGGCTTTGTTCAAAGACCGCGACCAGCAAATGTGGTTTGGCTCCTGGGATAATGTGCTGTTCAGGCAAAAGCCTTCAGGGCCGGAAGAATCCTTTCACCTGCAAAGCACGGTCCCTTTCCGCGATGATGAGATCTCCAGCTTTGCACAGGATGCAACCGGCAGGATCTGGATGGGAGGAAAAGAACATGGACTACACATCTACGACCCAAAAGCATCAAGATTCTATAATTACAGTTACAACCCGGCACGTGAAGGTTCCATTTCTGATAACCGGATCAACCATATTTTTATTGACCGTGATGGAAGAGTGTGGCTGGGCACCAACAGGGGCATTTGCATCAATAATCCCGGCAAACAACAATTCACCCAACAATTCCTGACGACGAATCCCGCCGGCAATCTAACCATCTATGATTTTTTTGAAGATGAGAACCATAACATCTGGATCGGGAGCAGTGATGGATGTTATCTCAAACGGCCCGAAGGCACCATCCACCACATACCCTTACATTATAAAGGCAATAAGCTACACATCACGCATTTTTTTAAGGACAGGTCCGGGCAAATGTACCTGGGTACCGATTATTCCCTTTTCCGTTTCGACCCGGTGCGTTATACTGTACAACTTTTACCCAACACGGAAAAAGACAGTGTGATGAACCGCATCATTGACTCCCGCGTGGTATCGGTTGTGGAAGATACCATTGAGGGCCGCCCGGTTTTGCTTACTTCTCCTTACGGGCATTTTCTCAGCTATTATGATCTTGTTCAAAACCAGTGGATCTCCCGGCTGCACCCGCTCAATATTGTGGAACGGTTTAACCTGCGCGACAACCTGGTGCGTAAACTTTACAAGGACAGCCGGGGAAATATCTGGACTGCCGGTATTAAAACCGGTTTGGGAGAATGGGTAAAATCATCATTTCCCAGGCTCAACTTCTACATGCATGATCCATCAGACCCGGCATCCATTTCTGGCAATAATGTTTATGACATGAGGGAGGATGTGAAGGGCAATTTGTGGGTGGGTATTTATGGCGGAGGGTTGAATTATTTTGATGTGAAAGCAAAATCCTTTACCGCCATCCCTTCATCTCCATACCTGGTAGAAGGGCTGTCCATTGACCACCACCAGCATGTGTGGATGATCAGCAATGGCAGGCTTCATAAATATGATCCTTTCAAAAAATCACATGAAAGTTTTGAGCTGCCCGATCTCGAAAAAACAGGCGGAATCAAAGGGGGGATATTCAGCGACCGGCAGGGAAAACTTTATGTGGCCGGTATTAATTATTTTATCAGTTTTCATCCCGACAGTATCCGTGCAGGGCTCCATCCCACCAAAGTACAACTGACCGATTTCCAGATCTTCAATAAATCATTCAGCCACCTGCTGCAGCAGGAAAAGATCCGCCTTCATTACCGCGACAACTATTTTGCTTTTGAATTCGCCGCACCCGACTATGCCTCAGGTACTTCAGTTCAATACGCTTACATGCTGGAAGGATTTGACAAGGACTGGGTGGAAGCAGGGGACCGTAACTATGTTAGTTATCCCAACCTCGAAGGAGGTGATTATACTTTCAAAGTGAAAGCCACCACTACACCAGGTACCTGGCCAAAAGAATTTGCATCCGTGAGGATCAGCATCGTTCCACCTTTCTGGAAAACACCGTGGTTTTATATTCTTTGCGCGGTACTGCTCTCAATTGCGGTTTATATCGTGTACCGGTACCGCATCAACGAATTATTGAAACGGCAGGCTATCCGTAACCGCATTGCACAGGATTTGCACGATAACGTGGGTTCCACGCTCAGCAGTATTTCTGTTTACAGCCAGGTGGCCCGTATCTACCACGACCAGCACAAAGAACGAGACCTCAAGTCAACGCTGGAAAAAATCAGTTCCACTTCCAGTGAAATGATCTCTGAACTAAATGATACCGTTTGGGCTATCAACCCACGCAACGACCAGATGAATGTGATCCTGCAAAGGATGGAGTCTTTTGCCAAACCCCTGCTTGCCGCCCAGCAGATCAAACTTTATTTCAGTTATGACCGGCAACTGGAATCCGTGAACCTGGAAATGGAAACCAGGAAAAATTTCTACCTCATTTTCAAGGAAGCGGTGAATAATGTGATCAAGTATGCCGAATGTATCCAGCTCAAAGTGCACATTACCCAGGAAGGCCAGAAGATCCACATGATCATCAATGATAACGGAAAGGGATTCGATCTTTCCAAAACTTCCGAGGGTTTTAAATCATCGGATGTTTTTGGCGGGGGCAACGGGTTAAAGAATATGCAAAGACGGGCGGCTGAAATGAAAGGTGTATTGAAAATGCAAAGCGAACCTGGAAATGGCACACGGCTGCACCTGGTTTTCCCTATCACCTAATTAGGTGATATCAAAGGGGGAAAAATTATTGAAATTTGGTTTACACATGGGATTACGCATAGCCATATTTGATGACAACAAAAACATCAGGGAAAGCATCACCCTGCTGTTACAGACCGTACCGGAATTTGAAGTAGTGGGATCCTTTTCGCACGTGCTTGACTGCGTGGATGATGTGAAGGAATGTAATCCGGACATTGTGCTGATGGATATTGAAATGCCGGGCATGTCGGGTATAGAAGCCGTACTGGTCATCAAAAAACATTTGCCGCATGTGCAGATCCTGATGCAGACCGTGTTCGAGGATGATGACAGGGTATTCGATTCCATCTGCGCGGGTGCTTCAGGATATATTCTCAAGAACCATCTTAACACAAGGCTCATAGATGCCATCAAGGAACTGCAGTTTGGAGGTTCACCCATGTCGCCATCTGTTGCCCGCAAGGTGCTCAATAAAATGCAGTCGGTTTCTTCCGCTATCAAACCGGAAGAAGCTCCCGATTACCATCTCACCGCAAGGGAAAAAGAAGTCCTCTCCTGCCTTGTGAACGGGCTTAGTTATAAAATGATCGCCTCAGACCTTTCCATCAGCTATGAAACAGTGAGAAGCCATGTAAAAAAGATCTACGAAAAACTTCACGTAGCCTCACTTACTGAAGTTGTAGCCAAGGCCATCAACCAGCGTATTGTGTAAAGAAGGGAACGTGAAGAGGTGCCGACCGCCTCACTTTAACGATCATGCCTGCTTCTCCTCTTTCTCTTTCTCTTTCTGTTTCTCTTTCGCCCCTCATCCCCATTTTCGGTATACCATCAAACGCATTCGGGTATTGAAAAAGCATGCGCATCAAATCATTTTTGCTGCTCATCAATCAAAACCCAATCAAAATGAAACAAAAGATCACCTCTTTAGCCATTGCAGGAATCATGAGCCTTGTGTTCATCGCCTGCAGTAAAAACAGCCTGCCCAAAGCACCCAGTAAATTGCAAGGCGACCTCATTTCACAATGGAATGAAACCGCGTATGAAAGTTTTGGAGGAACACAGTACCAGCATTCGCTGCAGGCCGCGAGGCTCAACGCGATGGTACATCTTGCCATGCACGACGCCCTGAATGCTATTGAAAATAAGTATGAACGTTATGCCTTTACCGGCAAAGACCGTAAAGCAGACCCGGTTGTAGCGGCATCTTATGCGGCCTACACCGTACTGCTGAACCAGGTACCAGCCAAAAAAAATTTTCTTGACTCCGCCCTTGCCTACCGGCTACATGGCATTGACATGGATGACGCACAGTTAAGAGGAATTGAACTGGGAAAGGCTGCGGCCCAGGCAGTACTTATTAAAAGACTGAACGATGGCGCTGATGCAGATCCCATTGGAGTGGTGGTACCTTCAGTGGAACCAGGCGTTTACCAGGTTGTGCCTCCTTTCAATTTTGTATTTGCTCCAACGTGGGTCAATATGAAATTATTTTCGCTGCAATCAAAAGACCAGTTTCGCCCGGCACCTCATCCTGCACTTAACAGTGCCGCGTATGCCACGGCATTCAATGAAGTAAAAGCTACGGGACGATTGCTTTCGGATGAAAGAACCGCGGACCAGTCAGCCTACACCACCTTCTGGTATGAATTTTCAGAAGCAGGATGGAACCGTGTGGCGAGAGTAACATCAGCAGCAAAAAAACTCAACCTGCTGGAAGCCGCGCGCCTGTTTGCCCTGGTAGATGTAGCGATGGCCGATGCTTATACCGCAGGATGGGATGCCAAATTTCATTACAATTTCTGGAGGCCTTATACAGCTATCCGCAATGCGGCTTCAGATGGAAACGATACCACAGATCTTGATGCAGCATGGGAACCCTTCATGCCCACACCACCGGTACAGGATTATCCTTCCACGCATAGTGCACTGGGTAATGCGGCAGCAACGGTATTAGCAAGGCTGCTTGGTGACCAGACAGCTTTTTCAATGTCAGCTCCCACTGCGCAGCCAAACACACCAAGAAGCTTTACCAGTTTCAGCCAGGCTGCCAATGAAAACGCGGATTCAAGAGTACGTGCGGGTATACATTTCCGTTTCTCCTGTGAAGCGGGGCAGCAGCTTGGTAACAAGATCGGGAACTGGGTAGTGGATCATACCCTTGTGCCAGCAAAATAATTAAGGAATAACCAGTTAATGGGAGCTCACCGCATGGTGAGTTCTTGTTATGGTTATGGAGATTGATTCAGCAGTATTAAAAAATCAAATTTGATAAAAAATGAAAAAGATTGTCAGGGCCATACTGTTATTATTTTCTATACCAGCCTTTGCACAAACCGCCCCCCCTGCAATACAATTCACGCCGGGTGTATTTTCTGGTCCCATAGTGCAACGTATTCAATTGAACACCGGTATTGAGATTGAATACGCAGAACAGGGACCGGCATCGGGCCTGCCAGTAATCCTTCTGCACGGCATAACGGATTCCTGGCATTCATTTGAAACTACCTTGCCACTATTGCCACCCAACCTGAGAGTTTTTGCATTATCGCAAAGAGGTCATGGAAATTCTGAACGTCCAGAGGGAAATTACAGGCCCAAAGATTTCGCTGCAGATGTAGCCGCTTTTGCCAGTCAGAAAAACCTGGGCCCGGTTATCATTGCAGGGCATTCAATGGGAGGAGTTCATGCCATAAAATTTGCGGTAGACTACCCTGAAT
>JAEYUA010000084.1 GCA_023433755.1 Bacteroidota bacterium
CTGTCGTAATTGGCAATGATCCAATCCTTAAAATCTGCTATATCGTTTCCTGGGGCGGTACTTTTTTTATTTTCTGCCTCAAACTGCTGAACTAGCCCAATAACGTCTTTGATCAGGTTGTAATTCATTTTTCTTAATTAGTACACAAATATACAATATCAGTATAATACTGTACTATTTAAATTTTGGAATTCCCCCGGGGCTATGCAACTATTTATTAATCAAGCAAATAGATATTCTGACTGGCAGATTCTTTATAATATTATTTATTTGAGTATTGGATTGTAAGGAATTTTTGGGGCTTTCTAAATCGTAGCGTGATCCGCTTTCATTAACAAAATGAGGAGTTGGTCAGCATCATCGGAATGCATGGTCAGGATGGTAGGAATGGGTGATCTTTAAAAAGCGCTGACACAGGCCTGCTAAAAAATTTCTTATCATAATCTCAAATCATATGCAGGAAAAGAAGACCTTACACCATATACGATAATGGATCTGAATAAAAACAGCATTTAAAAACGCAAAACAATACGAGATTGAAAAAAATTGGAATTGAAATCAAATGGGCCATCATCTTTTCCGTAATGGGGTTGCTTTGGATGGTATTGGAAAAACTGAGCGGACTACACGGAAAATTTATTGACTACCATCTTTACCTGACCAACCTTTTTGCAATTCCGGCGATTATAGTAATGGTAATGGCTTTGAAAGACAAAAAGAAAAATTATTATGGCGGAGAAATGAATTATAAGGAAGGACTTGTTTCTGGAATTATATTGTCTGTTATCATTGCTTTAATCAGTCCGCTGACACAATGGATCACTTCTTATGTGATATCACCCGAATATTTCCCTAACGTGATAAAACGTTCTGTAGAAATTGGCTATTACAAGACTACAGCAGAGGCAGAAGCTAACTTCAATTACCCAAACTATGCGACCCAGGGTGCCATCGGTGCCCTGGTTATGGGAATTGCAACTACAGCAATTGCAATGATTTTTATAAGGACAAAAAAAACAAAATATAATCGGGCTTCTAATACAGATTTTGCATAGTGAAACGGGCTCTTTACCGATCCAGGCAAACTGTACAAGTGTCCACTAGACGAAAATCGATATCCATCCTATTCTAATGCGAAAGAGTTTCAAACTCAATGAGCCTATGATCAGAATTCTTTTACTGGGAATTTACCTTCTACCCTTCTTTGCTTTTTCCCAGCAAACAAAGCTGGAATACTTACCAGTCGATAGTTTTGCAACTACAGTTAAATACAAAAAGAACCTAACTGTTCTGACTCAAACTTTAACCAGTCCTTACGAGGAACAAGAGCTAAAAGCAAGAGCTATTTTCAGGTGGCTCACAGGAAATATCCGCTACGACTACAAATACTACAATAAATATTTCTACAAAGGAAGAGAGCCTAAAACTTACAAATGCAAAGATTACCAGGACTGTGAAGCTGCCAGGATTGTTTGGGAGACAAAATACCTGGATAAGATTTTACGTAATAATAAAGCGGTCTGCCAGGGATATGCCATGCTCTTTAAGAAAATGTGTGACATTGCCGGCCTCAAATCAGAAATGATAATCGGCTATGCCAGGACGGAACATTTCCAGGTGGGCACTGCAGGAAAACTAGACCATGCCTGGAATGCAGTATGGATTGATAGTGCCTGGCATTTATTGGATGGTACATGGGCAGCAGGAGGTTGTGGCAAGGATGAGGATGGAAAACTTTTGTCGTTCAGGAAAAACTTCAATGACTATTATTGGTTGACTTCTCCTGCTGATTTTGCAAAAAACCACTTCCCGCAAAACACAAACTGGGTCTTATTGCCCAACTATACAAAAGATAGCTTCGCTGCCAATCCCTATTACCAGCCGGGTGAAATACAAAATATCAGTCTTATAAGCCCGGCTTCAGGCATCATTGCCGCTAAAAAAGGGGACACGATTCGTTTTAAGGTCAATTACACCGGGGCATTCAATGACCTTCAAATCAATTCCAATCTTTACCGTAACCCTGATGTTTGGACCTATGATTACATTTCCAAACGTAAAAGAGTGCGCAGGCTTGATACCCTGGCATTAAAAAAACAGAAGTACGTTGATTACAGGCGAACTGGCAGCATCTATGAATTTGAGTATATTATAACTGACAATTCACTTTACTACCTGGATATTTTATTCGACAGGCAGCGGGTAATGCGTTTCAAGGTAGTTACCTCAAATCAAATGTAAGTACTACCCCAAACCGGTACTTTGTAAGATTGGAGCAGGTGAACTAACTTCAAATACAATTTAATCATTACCAGGAGTGCCATTGTGAAGCTGAAAGTTTTATCATGCTTTCTCACCAGGTACTTACCTGCTTACTCTTATTTTCAATGAAGCCCCGTAAACTTTGGAAGATAGTTGCCGGACTGTTGCTAATTACCGCAGTCATAGTAGGACTCACTGGATGGAGTCATCCGATCCTGTTCAAATGGCTGTCTGGTTCTGCAAGAATTGTAGGCCGGCCCATAAACGCTAAGGTTTATACCGATGGACAATTAAACTCAAAGGTTAAAGTCTACCATGTAAAGAAATTTTGGAACGGCACGCCAGCCGACTATTTTATTTTGCACTTCCCCTATGCTCATGAAAGCAGGTTGCAATACATGATCCTGAACCGGCAGGATCATTACGTAGGCGTGCCATCTTCTACAAGTACCCGCGACTATGACCAGATTTCCGGGATCCTGTTTCAAAGCGAGACCGGGGCAGGATTGTCTCCCATGCAGGATGAGATGAAAGGTTTCAACTTCAACCCAGGCCTGTTATTTGAAGACGGACAAATTACGCTCCATGTGCCACCCAAAGAAGTGAAGTTCGACAGCATACGTGTTGTGTTTTAACCTTCTTTTGGCGTAAACCCATTTGTCATATTTGATTGAATAACCATTCAGGTAAACAAGGAATGCCCTTACATCGGCGAACCTTCAACCTTACACATTGATTATTCAAAAATCTTTTTGAAGAATTTGAGCTAGTCTTTCCCCTTCCCCTTCCTGAAAGGATGCGCCTCCGTATTCAACACCCATTCATCCAGGTCCAGCTTACTGTCCGCTGCAAACAAAAGATAGGCATACTTCAAGGTTTCCGCGATGAAAAAACTTTGCATCGAATTCATCTTTTCCATGGTCCGCACATCGCGGATGGATGCAAAACCTGTTTCGTTCCTG
This sequence comes from Bacteroidota bacterium, assembly GCA_023433755.1. GTDB lineage: Bacteria > Bacteroidota > Bacteroidia > Chitinophagales > Chitinophagaceae > Flavisolibacter. Next base: position 3,225 of record JAEYUA010000084.1, read on the forward strand.
CAATACTTTACAATATCATCAAACATCTGCTTGCCCATCCATAAATACCGGTCGTCGCGGGTAGCGCGGTATAAATAAAAGGCGCTTTCAATATTTTCAGGCCGGAGCACATACTGCCCATGTACCAC
>JAEYUA010000009.1 GCA_023433755.1 Bacteroidota bacterium
CCATTTTCCCATTTGAATCCTTCATAATCGCCATCGGGCACGAATGTGTATGCCAGTTCAGGTTCATCGGATTCAGAAATCAGGTGGTCCACCAGTATGATGCCCAGGTCAGGTTCATAATTGAACATGGTAGCAGCTTCTTTTTTATACTCAATGCTGAAGCGGTGCTGGTCGGGCTTTTTGATGCTGTCGTTTTTGAAAGAAAAATATTTTCCGCCAAACACCGGCATGTTACGTGAATCAAATGTGAGTACTTCCAACCATTTTTTATTGCTACGGATGCTGTTGGCATCAAAACCAAAAAGTGTATAGAATTTTTTGCCGTTATGTTCTGTCTGGATGATATTGTAATACACCGCCCCGATCCAGTTGTCCTTCGTCCTTACAGAATCGGTTGGATTATCAGTAAACTCGGAAGCATCCCATAAGGGTACAAGCTTGAGCACACCATTAGGCGTGCGGTATTGAATGGCTCCACGCTGGCGGCAATAATAATCATCAAATGATATCTGCCAGGTAATGATCCTGAAACTGCTGTCAGGCGCATAAACCTTACCGATACCCTTTACTGAATCAAATGGATAATAAAAGGAATTTTTGACCTGGAGACTTCTCACCAGAGTTTTCACAAAATGACTGTCGCTGCGCATACGGCCGGCCGTAAAACTGTCAACAATCACATTCTTTACAAAAGATTTCAGGCTGTCCTCTTTTTTGGCCAGCACCTTAAGGTCTGCAGCGCTGATCCGTTGGGCTTCAACAGACAAGCCGGTCAAAAACAGGAATAGAAAATAAAACAGGGGCTTTTTCACGCTGGATAGACGATTTGTTACCCGCTAAGAACGTCAAAAAAGAGCAAAAATTATCTTAAGAATGGCACATGGGCTTTATAATTAACCTATCTGCCGGCAGCCTCAATTGCTTTGGCAAAATCATAAAGTGAAGGAAACACCGCATCGATGTCGGGATGAGGATAGGGCTGGGAGGGGTTGGTTGAAGTGATGAAAACTGTGTACATACCCGCGGCCCGGCCGAACTTCATATCACCTGGCTTGTTACCTACCATAATAGATTTCTTGAATGAGATAGCAGGGAACTCTTTTTTTGCCTGCATGGCCATGCCCGGGTTCGGTTTGCGGAATAAATAATGATCATCCACTTCGGTGCAGTAGTAGATCCTGTCGATGCGCCCGCCCACCACTTCCACTTCCCGCTGCATTTCCAGGTGAATGGTCTGGAGCATTTCCTCGGTCATCAGTCCGCGTCCCACACCGCGCTGGTTGCTCACCACAAATACATGCCCGAATGAATCCGAAAGTTTTTTCATTACCTCCAGCACACCTTTGCTGAAAATGAATTCCTTCCATTGCATCACGTAGCTGGCAGGTAACTCTTCATTGATCACCCCGTCACGGTCGAGGAAGAGTGACCATTCCTGGTCAATAGCAGAAAGATCAAAAGGTTTTCGCTGGAAATCACGGTCTGCTTTCTGGAAATCACCGGGAATGCCGATGTCTATAAAATATCCTTCGTCCAACTTTCCATATAAAACATCCTTACCTGCATTTGGTTCCAGGTAATCTTTCTCGAAAGAAAATTTCTCCGGAAAGGAATGGCTAAGAAATGATTGACGGTCCACCAGGTAAACACCCCCGTTGATGAGCCCTTCATCATAATATTGTTTTTCCCGGAAGGAGATTACCTGTCCCGCTTCATCAAGTTCAACCAGCCCATACCGGTCAAATTGTTTCATGGGTTTAAGCACCATGGTACATCCGGCTTTGACCGAATTATGAAAAGCAAACATTCCTTCAAGATCCACTTCATAAAAAGTATCTCCATTCACTACCAGCACCTGGTCTGTGACTGCTTGTTTCATGGCAAGCTGAACGGCCCCACCGGTACCCAGTGGTTCCTCTTCAATCACACATTTATATTGCAGTAAAGGATATTCTTTTTCGAGAAAATCAATGATTGCTTCAGAACGGTAACCAAGGGAAAAAATAAACTGGTCGATCCCCTGCATGCGCAGGTAATTGATCAGGTAACTGAGAAAAGGTTTTCCTGCCACCGGTGCCATGGCCTTGGGAAGTCCGGGTACTGCTTCACGCAACCTTGTACCGAGTCCGCCTGCAAGGATGATACATTCGGTTACACCTGTGTTGATTTGTTGGCTGGTTTCAGTCATTCCGGAAAAGTTTCACCACGGTGCATTTTCTTCCACAAGCTGGCAGATGATATGTCCCACCAATATATGACTTTCCTGTATGCGTGGTGTATCTGCAGAAGGAATGTTGATGAGGTAATCACTCACTGCTTTCATGGCACCGCCGCTCATGCCGGTGAAGCCTACCGTCTTCATATTTTTTTCACGGGCTGCTTCAAACGCACGAACGATATTGGATGAATTACCGGAAGTGGAAAGTCCTACCAGCACATCACCCGGCTGGCCGATGCCTTCAATCAGCCTGGCATACACCACATCATAACTGTAATCATTGGCAACAGCAGTGAGATAAGAAGTATTACAATGCAGGGCTTCAGCCGGTAGCGCTTTGCGGTCAACATAAAAACGCCCGGAAAATTCAGCAGCCAGGTGTTGGGCATCTGCCGCGCTTCCTCCATTGCCACAGAAATAGATTCTTCCTTTATTTTTTAATGAGGTGGTGATGAGTGCAACAACCTTGCTGATGGTATTGAGTATCTCTTCGTTTTCCAGTAACTGTTCTTTTACCTGGATGGAAGATTGTATGATTGATTTGATTTTTTCCATAGTGAGTCTTTAAATGGTCCATGTTTTTAATCCATGCTCCACGAACTGGTAGTTGCGGGTGCGGCCACCGAATTTTTCGAGATGTTTGATCACTTTGTACTTGGTGGTACCCGGGCAATAAAAGATCATGAAACCACCCCCACCGGCACCGGAAATCTTTCCTCCAGTAGCGCCGGCCTGCCTTGCTGTTTCATAGATCTCTTCCATCAGCGGATTGGAAATGCCTTCGGCCATTTTCCTTTTCTGCTGGTAACCATAATCAAGGATCTCACCAAATTCATGCAGCCTGCCTCTTAGCAGGGCTTCTTTCATCATCTGTGACTGCTGTTTGAGTTGGTGCATGGCTTCTATGGACTGTTCTTTTTTGGAAACCACGTTGCTCGATTGCTGTTCAATGATCTTTGCTGATTCGCGGCTGGTAGCGGTATAATAAAGTACCAGGTTGTTCTCCAGCTCAAATAAATATTGTTCTTTGATGCGGAGGGGGTTGACGATCACTTTATCACCCTCATAAAATTCCATATAATTCACACCGCCGAATGTAGCCGCGTACTGGTCCTGCTTACCGCCTGCCAGCTTCAGGTACTGGCGTTCAATTTCATAAGCATAGTGTGCGATATCATATTCACCCAAGGGCAGCCGCAACATTTCCGCGAAGGCGCCAATGATGGCCACCACGAGGGTGGAAGAGGTGCCCAGTCCTGAACCGGCAGGAGCATCTACGAATGTGGAAAGCCTGAAGCCTTTATTAATTCGGCCATGATCTCTTTGCACACAATTGAACACACCTTTGAGCAGATCCAACTGCCCGTTGATGGGAAGTGTTTCGCTCAGCGGGTAAGTTTCCGTTTCATTGCGGTCATTGGCTTCCAGTACCACTTCATCATGATCGATCGGTTCAATGGAAGCATGCGCGTAGAGAGAAATGGTAGCATTGAGAATGGCGCCGCCATATAGATCACTGTAAGGACTCACATCTGTTCCGCCACCTGCCAGTCCGATCCGCAATGGAGCCTTACTTCTATAGATCATTGTATTGATTTCCTAAAAATTTAGATTTATCGGACCATAGTCCAACGACTATGGTCTATGGACTATCGACCACCTCACCTATGGCCTCTGTCAGCTTATCCCACGAATACTTTTCCTTCTCCCTGCGAAGATGCGGAATAAAATAATTTTCGCCTAATTGGTAGAATTGCAAAATGGCGTCCGCTATTGATGCAGGTTCCGGCTCGCAAACAATACCTACTTCAAGATGCGGCACGAGCGCTGGTAGTCCGCCTACATTGGTTACGATCATTGGCTTTTCAAAATGATAGGCGAGTGGTGTCACACCGCTTTGCGTGGCATTCCTGTAAGGTTGTATCACACAGTCCGCGGCGCATAAATAATTTCTTACTTCACTGTCGGGTATAAAATTGGTTCGCAGGATCACCTGGTCCTGGATGCCAAGTGTTTCAACCAGGGAATGATATGGCTGCTCGTCTTCATAAAATTCTCCTGCCACCAGCAACCGGATGCCTGCTGCACGGATCCTTTCATCAGCCATTGCCCTGAACAGCATATCCAGTCCTTTGTACTGCCTGATAAATCCAAAAAACAAAACCAGCTTCTGGTCTTTTTGTAACCTAAGATTTTCTCTTGCCACTTCCTTACTGGTGATTGTTCCAAAATTATCATACAGGGGGTGCTGCACCTGTTTTGCCGGTTTACTAGTGAAAGTTCTCAGGTCCTGCATCACTTTTTCACTCATGGTGATGAAAGCATCACAAGAGCCCAGGAAATATTTGGTAAATGGCTGGTCGCCTGGTCTTTTTTCGTGCGGGATTACATTATCAGCAATGCATACGATTTTTGTATGCCTGTTCTTTTTTACCTGGCGAAGAATGGTACCCAGCGCAGGTCCCATGAAAGGAAGCCAGAAACGTACCACCACCAAATCAGGTTTCCATTTCCTGATTTTTCTCCCGGTTATAATCCAGTTCAATGGATTGACAGAGTTGATCAGCGTATGGATCTTTACATCTTTTGGTGCGGGATCACTGGAATATTGGGTGGTACCCGGGAATAAAAACCCGGGATATTGAAGGGAGAAGGAAACAATGGAAGATTCATGTCCTTCATCGCTGAACTGTTTGGCAAGTCGCTGGTTGAAAGTAGCCAGGCCGCCCCGCAGGGGATGTGCAGGACCAATGATCACCACCTTCATTATAAACCGATTTTATCTTCTATCAAATAGGAATTCCTTCCGGGTGCATTGCGGCTCACCAGTTCTGAAATAAATCCTGCAAGGAATAATTGCATACCAATCACGAGCGAAATCAGGGCCAGGAAAAATCCGGGTCGGTTGGTGAGCGCGAAATTATTCGGATCAAGGATCTTGGCGATGATCAGGTAAAGTGTGATGCCAAGTCCCAGTACAAAAAACAATGTACCCCAAAGACCAAAAAAATGCATGGGCCGTTTGGAGAATTTGCCAACAAATGTGATGGACATGAGGTCAAGAAAACCATTCACAAATCTTTCCCAGCCAAATTTGGTCACACCATATTTACGGGCGCGGTGCTCCACCACTTTTTCACCGATCTTCCTGAAGCCGGCCCATTTGGCAAGGACCGGGATGTAACGGTGCATCTCACCATATACTTCAATGCTTTTGACAACCTTGCTCCGGTATGATTTCAGTCCGCAGTTGAAATCGTGCAGCCTGATACCCGAGATCTGCCGGGTGACCGCGTTGAAAAATTTGGAAGGGATATTCTTGGTTAGGGTATTATCGTAGCGTTTTTTCTTCCAGCCGCTCACCATGTCAAATTTTTCTTCACGGATCATGCGCATGAGTTCCGGTATTTCATCCGGACTATCCTGCAGATCCGCATCCATTGTAATGACCACCTCACCCTGGGTGGCTTTGAATCCTTCATTCAATGCGGCTGATTTGCCATAGTTCCGCTGGAAGCGGATCCCTTTTACAGATGCATTCTTCCGGCTGATGGTTTCAATCACGTTCCACGAATCATCGGTACTGCCATCATCCACGAGGATGATCTCATAGGAATAACCCTGCGCATCGCAAACTTTTTTGATCCATTCACAAAGTTCAGGCAGCGATTCCTCTTCGTCCTTCAGTGGAATTACGATTGACAGGTCCATCATTGATTATTTGTATCGAGAAAATCCTTTTGCATGTAAGCATCAGGTTTCTTTTTGATGATGAGGGCCATCAAAAATGCCAGCGCGCCGGTGATGGCAACCCCAACGAGATAAGATTTCAGCACATCAAATACACCCATTTTACGGGGCGCATCCACGTCAATGCTGTTGATTACTTTGTCAATCTCCGATTGCGACTGTCCTGCTTCCGTGAGCATTCGCTCGGTTGAATCGCGCAGGTGCAGGAAAAAATCAGGATTGATGTATTTGAGGTAAATAAAATTGAAAACGGCATAAGCCAGTTCGAAGATCAGCACCGCAATGAAGATTGCTTTGAAAGCCTGTTGCAATTCAATATAACCACCAAGTTTCTTCCGGATCTGGAAACCCGATACCAGCATCAGCACCAGGATGATCACATAACCCACAAAAGCCAGCCCGCTGAAAATAAGCGGGTTTGACTCACCCATTTCATACCGCAGGAAGAGAAAGACACAGTACACCACGCTGATGATCAAACCCCATTTTACACTATGTTTATTGATAGTACTTTCCATATTAAATTAATTAATCGTTCAAAAATAACTGGTCTTTGTTAATAATGCCGGCCGGCCTTCCGTTTAATTCATGGCCGGTGAAAGCAGAGTTGCGGGATTTTGAGCGGCTGCCGGAAACAGTCCATCGGAGACCTGGCTGAAATAAGGTCAGGGAAGCCATTTCATTTACATCAATGCGACAAGCTTCGAGTCCAAATAGTTTGCGGGGATTAGTCGAAAATATTTCAATGATCCGGTCCTGGCTCAAGCCGGGCACAAAGGTATTAACCACAGCAAATGTTGTTTCAAGGCCTGTCATACCATAATGCGCATATTCAAATTCCACGATTTTATGATCCTTATCCTGCGGCAGGTGATGGCTGGCCATACTATCAATGCTGCCATCTGCCAGGCCCTGCCTGAGTGCATCCACATCAGCCTGGGAGCGAAGGGGTGGATTTAGTTTGAGATTGGTATCGTATGCTTTCAGGTCCTCATCAGTGAAACAAAGATGGTAAGGTGTTACTGAACAACTTACCCTGGCTCCCTGCTGTTTTGCTGACCGCACCAGTTCAAGTGAGCGGGCTGTTGAAATACCTGTAAAATGAATTTTAGAACCAGTATACTTCGCCAGTTCTATATCACGGGCGATCATCAGTTCTTCAGATATGGCAGGCTTGCCGGGAAGTCCGAGCCTGGTTGAAATGATCCCTTCATGCATCAGTCCAGTAGCGCTGATCGATTTATCTTCCGGCAACTGGATAATGGCTTTATCAATGGCTTTAATGTATTGCAGCGCTTTGAGCAGAAGCCCGGGTGACTGAACCGTATTCAGTCCGTCAGTAAAAGCAACAGCACCACTCTGGTGCATATCATACATTTCCGCGAGTTCTTTTCCTTCCGCGTTTTTGGTAATGGCAGCGATCGGGTGAATGTTCACAGGAAGAGATCGACTTCGCTGCACCACGTATTCAATCCCGCTTTTATTATGCAAAACAGGCTGCGTGTTGGGAAGGATCATCACATCGGTATAACCTCCTGCTGCAGCAGCCGCGGCACCGGTTTCCATGGTCTCTTTGTATTCAAGCCCGGGATCACAGAAATGGGAGAATACATCCACCCAGCCGGGGGAAACGCAAAGACCATCCATAGAGATTACGGTATCCGCCGTACGATCTAACTGACCTATCTCCTTGATGCGGCCATTCTGGATGAAAATATCTGCTTGTTGCTGATGAAAAGGCGAGGAGGGATCAATAATGCTGACTTGCCTTAAGAGGATTTCCATTAAGCTGCGAAGATAATGGAAAGGGAGGAAAAAGCAGGCCTTTGGCTATTGGCCATTGGCCATTGGCTGACACCGGAGAAAATAAAATTCCTATTATTGCCTGTATGATCAATGGTCATAAGGTTATCGTGGTTCTTCCTGCCTATAACGCAAGTAAAACACTGAAGCAGACTTACCTTGAAATAGACAGGTCTGTAGTGGATGAGGTCATCCTGGTAGATGATGCCAGCAGTGATAACACGCTTGAAGTGGCGAGGGAATTGGGCATTCACCACATCATCAGTCATGAAAAAAACAAAGGTTATGGTGGCAACCAGAAATCATGCTACCGAAAGGCGCTTGACCTGGGTGCCGATATCATCGTAATGCTGCATCCCGATTACCAGTATACACCAGCGCTGATTGTGCCCATGGTATCATTGATCGCCAACAAGGTTTACCCGGTGGTGCTGGGATCCAGGATCCTGGGAAAGGGAGCACTGAAAGGAGGGATGCCTCTTTATAAATATTTTTTCAACCGCCTGCTGACTGCTACTCAAAACCTGCTGATGCAGCAAAAACTTTCCGAATATCATACCGGTTACAGGGCCTATCATAAGGATGTGCTGCTGGCGATTCCGTTTGAGGATAACTCCGACGATTTTGTTTTCGACAATGAACTGCTGGCCCAGATTTTTTATAAAGGTTACGAGATCGCGGAGATCACCTGTCCCACCAAATATTTTGAAGCTGCTTCCTCCATCAATTTCAAAAGAAGTGTACAATATGGTGCAGGCGTAATGAGAGTTAGCATCCAGTATGCGCTGCAAAAATGGGGATTGAAAAAATCAAGACTTTTCCGGAACCTCTGAGGAGGCCTCCCAGTTATTGATCCGCCGGGATAGCTGCACCAGCAGCCTGCAACTCCCCATGTATAAGAGCATTAAAGGAAAGATTTTGAACAGTCCGCGTTTGGTGGAATGGTGGATATCCAGCAGGGGTAACAGGTGTCCCAGCAAAGGATAACCAAGATAGATTACCAGCACAGCATAAAGCCAGTTGCGTGAATTGCGCGATATATGATCGATGAACACCAGGTCGAGGATCATTACCAACAGGAAGATGAAGAAAAAATAACCATAATAAAGAACGCCCTGCCAGCTCAGGATCAGTTCCCAATTCATATCCGCGAATCTTTGCAGTAAAGCCAGCGGATCATACCATTTTGAATTGACCAGGTTGGAAACAGCATAATCAGAAGGCAGGTAATATTTGATATAAATGGTAATGCTGAGCAGGTAACTGATCACGGAAGGAAAAATGAAAAATGCGAAAGCGCCCAGGGTTTCTTTAAGGACAGCCTGGCGTTTTTTGTAATGATGCCAGGTAATAGCAGGAAAAAGCAGGCCTGCAAAGAATAAAGTTTCTGACCGGGTATAGGTGGCGATCGCCATCAGGAGACCCGCAAAAGCCAGTTCATTTTTATGTCCCGAATGGAAATACGCATTCAGGAACCAGAATGAAAGGAAAAAATAGATGGCATTGGGAAGATCGAAAAGAGCCATGAAACTATAAGCATACATTTCAGGAATGGCGATAAAGAAAACAAGAAGCCAGCCTGCCAGTAAACGGTGGATGAATAAACGTAAGGCATGGTATAGAAACAGCAGGAAGCTTGAATAGAGTACGAACAGCCAAACCTGTCCAAAAGGGAAACCGATATGTTTATAGATCACCTGCAAGGAAGTGAGAAAGGCCGGCTTGAATTGATTGTTGGTAGTGGAAAGATCAAGTTGGAAAACAGAGTTGATCATGGTGTTTTCCTTTACGGTGTATTCCGCAATCACTTCGGGTCCAGAATTGAGATCCCTGGGCGTAGGAGGAAGATAATAAGAACGCCAGGCGCTCACCGATACAGCGAAAATGATAAGGAGCATTGCTGGCAGCTCATATAACCGGAATTTGAATTTTGTTTTACGGTAAATGCGCCAGAGTCTACCCCCATTAATGCCTCCCAGCCAGGACAGCAGCAAACATGCACCGAATACCCCAATCAGCACATTAATCATACTGAGCCTGATATGCAAAAGCTGCATGATAAAAGGAATCAGTGATGACAGAGCCATTCCAAGGATCAAGGCGAGTGGGAATTTCAGTGATGATTTGACACGGATCCTGAACAGTGCAATGATGCCGTGTCCACCAAGGAACTGGAAAATGGTTAGCAGTATAAAAAAGATCCATGCCGTCATGATCCGCCTTTTTTTAGATAAGAAGCAATGGAATCTTTAAGAACCAGTGTGTCTTTCACAGGTACAATCGTGAACCGTTTCCCATTCAGCAAAACCATATAGTTTGCTTTCATGGCCATGGGACCGTTAAAAGCAACCGTTCGCAAGCCGGTGAAGTAATAGAAAACGGCAGGTTCGGGCACCACGTAATTCAGCCCGGCTTTTTTGAAAGATGCGGATGGCGGAAGCAGCACCAGTGGGTTAGTAATTTTTTTTATCCTGAAAGAATCAGCAATCTGTTTGGAGAGGGTAT
>JAEYUA010000169.1 GCA_023433755.1 Bacteroidota bacterium
GCTGATGGATATTCACAAAGTAAGCGAGGTTAATACAGTAGACCTGAATGTACTTCCCGGCCCGGCCACAGGAAAAACATTTAGTGGTGATCCCATGGCCTCGGGAACCAATATCACTGATGTGAAGAAAGGATATGATAGTAATAAGGCGGGAACGGATTCAACCAATCCCAACACACCCTGATTAAAATTGAATAGAACAAAACAATCATAAATAGAGTTGCCTGCAAGGAGGGTTCATTCCCGAAGCTCGCAGCTCAAAGCTCAAAGCGCCTTATGGATTTAGCAAATATCGACTGGTGGATCATAGTAGAAAAGCTCATCCTGATCTCGGTTATCATCGGGTTATCCATGGTTGTAGCCATGTACAGCACCTATGCGGAAAGAAAGATCGCTGCGTACCTGCAGGACCGTGTGGGTCCTGACCGGGCCGGTCCTTTCGGTATCCTGCAACCCATGGCTGATGGACTGAAACTGTTCATGAAGGAAGAGATCATTCCCATGCTTTCTTCCAAATTCCTTTTTATACTGGGTCCTATGCTGGCCATGATCACGGCCCTTCTCACAAGTGCGGTGATTCCCTGGGGCAGCACTATTGATATCGCCGGCCGCCAGGTTCCCCTGCAGATCGCCGATATCAATATTGGGATCCTGTATGTGTTTGGAGTAGTGAGCATGGGTGTGTATGGCATCATGATCGGTGGCTGGGCTTCCAACAATAAATTTTCCCTGCTGGCTTCCATCAGGGGAGCCGCCCAGATGATTTCTTATGAACTCGCAATGGGGCTTTCGCTCATCGCCGTGCTGATGGTGTCAGGTTCTTTAAGGTTAAGTGTGATCGTAGCGCAGCAGTCCGAAGGATTGTTCAACTGGAATATTCTTTACCAGCCGCTTGGTTTTTTAATCTTTTTCATTTGCGCCCTGGCAGAATGTAACCGTACGCCATTCGATCTTCCCGAAGCGGAGAATGAGCTCAACTTTGGTTACCACCAGGAGTATTCATCCATGAAACTGGGTTTTTATCTATTTGCCGAATACATCAATATGTTCATCAGCAGCGTGGTAATGGCCACCCTGTTTTTTGGAGGATATGATATTCCCTTCTTCAACGAAGCGGAGGTATGGGGTAATCACTGGTGGGTTGGACTCATCGGTTTCTTTGTGCTGATGTTCAAGGCAGTGATCTTTATTTTCATTTTCATGTGGATCCGCTGGACCATCCCGCGTTTCCGTTTCGACCAGTTGATGAACCTGGGATGGAAAGGACTGTTGCCCCTGGCACTCATCAATATGCTGATCACAGCACTGGTGATACTGATATTGAATAATTAAACAGAATAACCCCGGTCCTTAAAAAGGGACTGGTTTAAAACGGCTAATTTTGCGCCGATTATTGGAGAATTAAAATGCAAGCATTAACCAATAGGAAAAAAGCAGTTGAGCGGAAGCCCATGACACTCCTGGAAAAAATGTACCTGCCGGCGGTGTTCAAAGGAATGGGCATTACGCTGAGCCATTTTTTCAAGAAGAATCCAACCATCAAATACCCGGAGCAGCAGCGTTCTTTCTCCGCGGTTTTTCGTGGGTTGCATATCCTTAACAGGGATGAAGAAGGAAGGGAGCGTTGTACGGCATGCGGACTTTGCGCGGTTGCCTGCCCGGCTGAAGCCATCACCATGGAAGCCGCCGAAAGGCAGACAGGTGAGGAGCATCTTTACCGTGAAGAGAAGTACGCAGCCAAGTACGAGATCAATATGCTGCGTTGTATTTTCTGCGGGCTTTGTGAAGAGGCCTGTCCGAAAGACGCGATCTATCTAACCCAGACATTTGCCCCATCCAACTATGCACGCCAGGGTTTCATTTATGGAAAAGAGGACCTGCTGATACCAGACCCTGTAAAAGAGCCGGAAGCTTATGCCAAAGCAAAAGGATCGGTAGGTAAGGAAATTAAATAACCAACTGCGGAATGAACATTACTGAAATATTATTCTGGATACTTTCTGTTGTGGCGCTGGTGAGTGCCCTGCTGGTAATCACCAGTAAGAACCCGGTATACAGCGTACTCTCACTGATCGTTACTTTTTTCTGTATCTCCGGACATTATATTTTATTGAACGCCCAGTTTTTGGCGATTGTAAACATTATTGTTTACGCGGGAGCCATCATGGTACTTTTCCTGTTTGTGATCATGCTCATGAACCTCAACAAGGATACGGAACCACAAAAAAATAAATGGTTGAAACTGGCAGGCGCTGTGGCAGGTGGAACATTGTTACTGGTGATGGTTGCCGCACTCAGGTCAACCGAAGAAAAAATGACTCAAATGGGTTCTGGTGATATCGGGCTCATTCAGAATCTTGGAAAAGTTTTATTTACAGATTACGTAGTGCCATTTGAAATCGCGAGTATATTATTTCTCAGCGCCATGGTGGGTGCCGTAGTCATTGGAAAAAAAGAATAAACAAGCTAAGCCGGATCTGCAGGTTACCGCTCGCAGCTCGCAGCTAATAGCTAAAAGCTTGAACTATGCCTATAAACTATTACATATTCCTTTCGATCGCCCTGTTTGTGATAGGGATCATCGGGGTGTTGACACGCCGTAATGCCATTATCATTTTCATGTGCATCGAAATGATGCTGAATGCGGTGAATCTTTTGCTGGTGGCCTTTTCAAAGATGCATCACATGGCCAACGCGGCAGCCAACCCAACTGCAGGCAGCGACGGGCAGTTGTTTGTATTTTTTATCATGGTGGTTGCAGCAGCGGAGGTAAGTGTTGGCCTGGCCATCATCGTGATGCTGTACAGGAACACCCATTCGGTAGACATAAACTTTTTGAACAGGTTAAAACACTAGCAGCTCGCAGCTAGTAGCTAGCAGCTCAAAGAAAAATAGATGAAGAACATTATATTACTCATCCCGGTCCTTCCCTTTCTAGGCTTTCTGATCAACGGATTGCTGAGAAACCGCTTGTCGAAATCCATGATCGGTATCATTGGTTGCGGAACACTCCTGGCATCCCTTATTCTCAGCATCGTGGTGTTTATGCGCGTGGATGAGATTTCAGGTCAGCAGATCTCTGAATCTGCAAGGATCCTGGCCAACCCGGTTTATCATTATTTTGATTTCATCAATATAGGAACACTCAACATTCCCTTCGCCTTCCAGGTTGACCAGCTCACATCGGTCTTCCTGCTCATCATCACCGGTGTTGGCTTCCTGATCCATGTTTATTCAACCGCTTACATGCATGGAGAGAAAACGGAACATTTCGGAAGGTATTTTTCTTACCTCAATCTCTTCGTTTTTTCCATGCTCCTGCTGGTGATGGGATCCAATTTCGTGATCATGTTCATCGGCTGGGAAGGAGTGGGGCTTTGCTCTTACCTGCTGATTGGTTACTGGTTCAAAAAAACGGAGTATACAAAGGCGGCCAAAAAAGCTTTTGTGATGAACCGCATCGGCGACCTTGGATTCCTGCTTGCCATTTTCTGGCTTATCCAGACAACCGGTACCACCAATTTCATTGAAATCTTCAGCGGCCTTGGCAGACTTTCCACGACTGATATTACCGGCATCACTCTTTTATTATTTGTGGGCGCCACAGGCAAGAGCGCACAGATTCCTTTGTACACCTGGCTGCCTGATGAAATGGCTGGTCCCACACCGGTATCAGCCCTGATCCATGCGGCTACCATGGTAACCGCGGGTATTTATATGATTGCCAGGAGCAGTGATCTTTTTGCTCTTGCTAACCTCACCAATGATATCATAGCCATCATTGGTGCCGCAACAGCATTGTTTGCTGCCACCATTGCACTGAAACAAAATGATATCAAGAAAGTACTGGCCTATTCAACCGTATCACAACTCGGTTATATGTTCCTGGCTCTTGGCAGCGGCGCTTATGTGGCGGCTGTTTTCCATGTAATGACGCATGCGTTTTTCAAAGCCTTGTTATTCCTGGGTTCGGGATCAGTGATTCATGCTATGAGCAATGAACAGGATATCAGATTCATGGGAGGACTGAAAGGAAAACTCAAGACAACCTATTTCACTTTCCTGGTAGGATGTATCGCCATTGCCGGTATTTTCCCGCTCTCTGGCTTCTTTTCAAAAGACGCGATCCTGCTGGCAGCATTCCAGAAAAATATCGTGTTGTATATCGTAGGTGTGATCACCGCGGGACTCACCGCCTTTTATATGTTCAGGCTTCTTTTCATTACTTTCTTTGGAAAGTTCAGGGGAACAGCGGAGCAGGGGGCACACCTGCATGAAAGTCCTGCTGCCATGACCATTCCGCTGATAGTACTGGCGATCCTTTCGGTTGTGGGTGGTTTCATTGGCGTGCCGGCGATCTTCGCGCAGGGCTGGGACAGGCTGGGAGATTTTCTCGGCAAGGCAGGTATCAGCAATGTAGAACATGGCCATGTTTCCCATGCAACAGAATATTTGCTGATGGGTCTCACTACTGCTGTTGCTATTATCGCTATCATCATAGCCTGGGTTAAATACAGGAATTACCGCGAAGAGCAAACAAATGCATTTGGTAAGGTGCTTGAGAATAAATGGTATGTTGATGAATTGTATGACAGCATTATCGTAAAGCCCGTGAACAGGCTGGGTGTTTTCGCCGGTAAAATGATAGAAGGGCGCGGTATTGACTTTATTGTGAATGGTGTGGGCCGGCTGGTGAATTACGGAGGCAGGCAGATGCGCTGGTTGCAGAGTGGCCAGGTAGGTAGTTATGTTTTGCTGATGGTCATCAGCATGGTAGTGTTTTTCCTTTTGCAGTTTTTTTTAAGAAAATAGTTATTGGCAGTACGCTGCCGGCTTAGAGCTTATATTATGATCGTTTTACTAATTTTTTTGATCCCGTTGATCTGTGGTTTCCTGGCCTTCTTCATGAAGAACGACAGGACAGTACGCAACTGGGCGCTCATTTCTTCCCTGCTAACTCTTGTGATTACACTGGCAGGTGCCTGGTGGATCAAAACACCAGGGCAGTTAAGCTTTCATGCCGACTGGATGGGAAGCCTTGGAAGTTCCTTTTCCCTGGAGCTTGATGGCATGTCGCAGATGCTTTGCCTGCTCACCGCGGTTGCCTATCCCCTTATTC
>JAEYUA010000206.1 GCA_023433755.1 Bacteroidota bacterium
TATCTCACTATTTGGGATAGCACTTTCAGAGAGTGATCATAGTGGCTTAAACTCAGTTGTTGGTGTAAGTGATCTAGAGTATAGTGAGTTTCAGAGGCAAACACCAACAACGGCAGGCTGAAATCCATTTAGAATTGGGCTGGTAAAATTTCCGGAAGAATACAGGTAATTCTCAGTCATGATTTATGAAACGGGTAGTTTACGAATTTTTATCTACTATTGGCACTACATTTTCAGTAAGCGATTATACCAGCTCAAACTCGATTGTTGGTCTAAGTGAGCTAGAGCAAAATGAATTTCATAGCCGAACACCAACGGCAGTCGTAATATGATAACTACAAAAACAAAAATCTATTGCGTCTTTTTTCCTTGGCGCAGTGCCAGCCATCCTCGTACGCTGACCGCGTGCGCTGAAGCTTTAGCGAAGGCGCAAGCTTTAGCGGAGGAGCAAGCTTAAGCGAAGGCTGGTCTTTGCGTGCCCTACTATAAAACCTCACCCACCCCACCCCTCCCGATCCAAACTCCTGTACTGTATCGCCTCCGCCAAATGTTCAATCTTAATATCCTCGCTGCTATCCAGATCAGCAATCGTCCTGGAAACTTTCAGTATCCGGTCGTAAGCGCGGGCAGACAGGTTCAGTTTCTCCATCGAAATCTTCAACAGTTTCTGACCCGGAGCACTGATCACACAGATCTCCCTCAGCATCTTACTGCTCATCTGCGCATTACAATACACACCTTCCTTATCCTTATATCTTACTGCCTGGATCTCTCGGGCCCGGATCACTCTTTCCCTTACTGCGCATGAGCGTTCCTGTGACCTGAATTCAGATAATTCATTAAAGGCAACGGGCGTTACTTCAACATGAAGGTCAATGCGGTCCAGCAGCGGACCTGAAACCTTGTTCAGGTATTTCTGCACGGCGCCTGGCGGACAACTGCATTCCCGCTGCGGGTGATTGTAAAATCCACAGGGACAGGGATTCATCGAAGCAATCAGCATAAAAGAAGCCGGGAAATCCACCGCGATCTTAGCTCTCGATATCGTAACCCTTCTTTCTTCCATGGGTTGCCGCATCACTTCCAGCACCGTGCGTTTGAATTCGGGCAGTTCATCCAAAAACAAAACACCATTATGCGCCAGTGAAATTTCTCCCGGCTGCGGAATGCCTCCTCCACCAACCAGCGCCACATCTGAAATGGTATGATGCGGCGAACGGAAAGGACGTTTGGCAACAAGCGTAGAATTTTCAGGCAGCTTGCCTGCCACCGAATGAATTTTCGTGGTCTCCAGTGCTTCATGCAAATTCAATGGAGGCAAGATGGTGGGAAGTCTTTTTGCCAGCATGGTCTTACCTGCGCCTGGTGGACCAATCAAAATCGCATTATGTCCGCCTGCCGCCGCGATCTCCAGAGCTCTTTTGATATTTTCCTGTCCCTTTACATCTGAAAAATCAATTTCAAAATCCGACTGCGCATTCAAAAAAGTTTCCCTTGTATTCACCACAACCGGTTCCAGGCCTTTACCGCCGTTCTTAAAAAAATCAATTACCTGCCGGATATGCTCCACTCCGTAAACTTCCAGTTGATTGACCATACCCGCTTCGCGGGCATTGGCAGATGGAACGATCAGCCCTTTGAATCCTTCCTTGCGTGCCTGGATGGCAATAGGAAGCGCACCTTTAATAGGACGGATCTCTCCATCCAAACTCAATTCACCCATGATGAGAAACTGCTCCATCAATTGCGGGTCGCTGATTTGTTTGGTAGCAGCCATAATGCCCATGGCAATGGGCAGGTCAAAGGCTGTCCCGCTTTTTTTAATATCTGCAGGCGCCATATTCACCACGATGCGGGTGCGCTTCATATCATAACCGCAATCCTTGATGGTGCTTTCAATTCTTTGCAGACTTTCTTTTACGGCATTGTCGGGCAGACCAACGATCAGGTAGCCGGTACCTGTTTCCATCCAGTTCACTTCTATGGTAATGGTGATGGCTTCTACCCCGTAAACAGCGCTTCCAAAAGTTTTGACCAGCATAAGTGCCAAGGTCGGTGGAAGGTGCCGGGAGCGGATGGGGTTTTTCTTTGAATAATATGTTTTTTTTCTGTTGGAGGGATGGTTTCGTGAAGATCCAACATTTATAGCCGGGGAGGCCAACCTTCGCTAAAGCTATGGTTGACATGGCGGGAAGGGACGGGCTTGTCCGCCGTCCGCGTGCGCTAAAGCTTTAGCGGAGGCGCAAGCTTCAGCGAAGGCGGGAAGAAAGCGGTAAGTGGTGGCTGCGAGCCTGCCTCGCTTACAGAAGCTAAGTTTAATCGCAAAAAATCGCAAAGGAACTTTGCGGTTCTCCCTCTCTCTTTCTCTTTCTGTTTCTGTTTCTCTCCCTCCCCGGCAAAGCTTTTGCATAATACCCCACAAAACACGATCATGAGACAATCAACATTATGGATTTTCGCGCTGGTACTGGCTACTACCCTCACATCCTGTGACCTGATCGGGGGTATCTTCAAAGCAGGCATGTGGGTGGGAATCATCATTGTAGTGGCTGTAGTTGGACTGATCCTCTGGCTGGTGAGCAAGGGCAGAAGGTAATATTACTTCTCCGCCAGCAACACAACCTTTCCATCCATGGTGGAAGCCAGCAGGTATTGATCACCAAATACCTGTACCGTATTGACCATTGAATTATCAATTTTATACTTCCAGCGGATCGTTTGCTGTGCCGGATCGATCGCATATACCACACCGTTCTTGGTTCCAAAATATACAGTCCCGTTTCTTTCGATCAGCATGGAAGGGGTATGCTCATAACCGTAACCCGCATGCATCTTCCAGGCCAGCCGCGGTGCTTCCCTGCCGGTGAAAAATGCAGCTACCGTATCCTGCATGGTCTTGCCATAGATCAGTTTTCCATCGTTGGAAATACCAATGCTTTCCCGCACTGTTGCTTCTTTGGTTCTCCATAAGGTCGCGCCTGTCTCCAGGTTGATCGCGCTGAGAAAACGATCAGGCGCCACCACGTACACTATTCCATTTTCTATTACAGGAATGCAGGCAGCCGGTGAAAAATTGATGACAGTTGAACCGTTGCTCCATTTCCATAACACCCTGCCAGTGTTTTTGTCGAGCGCATGCAGGTACCTGTCCCAGGCTCCGAAAATGATCTTATCTCCTTCGATCACTGCCCTGCTTACCACGGGTCCTCCCAGTCCACTGTATTCCCAAATCATTTTCCCGTCTTTCAAGTCATAAGCCGCGAACTTCCCATCACTTCCACCAATATAAACCACACCGTTTTCTATTAATGGTGAACCCAAAACAGATGCTGCTCTTTTCTGTTTCCATACCAGTTTACCTTTCTGGTCCAGGCAATAAATATGCTGGTCGGCAGAACCTAAAACTACCCGGTCACCGGATACGGCTGGTGAAGAAAAGATGGGTCCTCCTGCCTGGAATTTCCATTTTCTTCTTCCATTTTCCAATGACAAGGCTTCAATCAATCCATTCTGGTTGCCAAACACCACCAGCTTGCCAGCAACCGCCGGTGTGGAGATCACATTGGCAGCCGACTGGTAACTCCACCGGGTGTTGATCACCTTATTTTCCACCTCCCTGTTCATTGAAAAATCAGGACGTGCATAATCTTTTCCATCTGAATAATCCTGCTT
>JAEYUA010000034.1 GCA_023433755.1 Bacteroidota bacterium
GTTTTTGGTAGAGTGTAGGCACAGGACCTGTAACAATCATGAAAGTATATTCTTCGGAGATCTTTACACCAAAGCGTGCTTCGCTGGCAAATACAAAAGGCCTCAGGTATAAAGCAACATCACCGCCTCCGGGCACCCAGGCCGCATCAAGCTGGACAAGCTGCGTCAGGGCGGCTTCAAATAGTTCATAAGGTATGGGCGGCATGCACATACGGTCGAGCGAGCGGTTCAGCCTTTCATGGTGCCTTTCCATCCTGAAAATATTCACGTGGCCATCCGCCATACGGAAAGCCTTCATTCCTTCAAATACCGATTGCCCGTAATGCAGGGCCAGGGCTGTGGGAGAAAGAGAAATATCTGCGAAAGGTTCAATGCGGGGTTCCTGCCACTCGCCATTTTTATATTGGCAGATAAACATGTGGTCAGAAACATATTTACCAAATTCCGCCTGCTTCCAGTTGACCTCACCTAGGCGTGAATGATTGGTTTTAATAACGGGGATGTCAAGGATCGTTTCCATGATGAACTTTTTTTATTCATAAATAAGCTGCCGCGAAGGGCATCGTTAGCTATACAAACCAACTAAAAATTCTTTCTCTGGAACAGATGCAGATTTTTTAAATTTGACTAGATCAGATTGTATGGAAACAGTTCAAAAAGAGCATAAATACCTGCAGATCGCCGAAGGAATTGAGCAGTTGATACAGCAGGAAGTGCTGAGGATTGGCGACAAACTTCCTTCCGTGCGGGTGCTGTCGGAAGAGAATGGTATCAGCATGGGCACTGCCTTCCAGGCCTATTATCACCTCGAAGGGAAAGGCCTGATAGAAGCCCGGCCCAAATCGGGTTATTATGTACGGTTTAATAATAAACGGTTCCCGGGAAAACTAACTGCCGTTCAGCCCGAGCCGGTGCTGAGTGATGTAAGTACCCAGGAAATGATCGCCAATGTGTACCGCAACATCAGCGCGGAAGACCTGATCAATTTTTCTATTGCCGCCCCGCAGGTTAGCCTGCTGCCTGCGGCACGTATCAACAAATCGGTAGTGCATGCCTTGCGTAATTCAAAATACCATTGCCTCAATTATGAACATACACAGGGTAATGAAGAGCTGCGCAAACAGGTAGCCCGGCTCTCTTTTAACTGGGGTGGAAAGATCGAACCCGGTGAGATCATCATCACGGCTGGATGCATGGAAGCCATGGTCATGTGTATGAAAGCTGTTACGGTGCCTGGCAATGCCGTTGCCATTGAAAGTCCTACCTATTTTGGCATCTTTCAATTACTGGAAAGCCTGGGATTGAAAGCTGTGGAAATCCCCACCGATCCTGTAGATGGGATCGATCTTCATTATCTTGAAAAAGCCATCAGGGAATTTGATATAAAAGCCTGTGTATTCATTCCCAATTTCAATAATCCCCTCGGCTCCTGCATGCCGGATGCGAAAAAGAAAGCCCTGGTTGACCTGGTCACCTCCTTTCGGATTCCACTGATTGAAGATGATATCTACGGTGAGCTATATTTTGGCAAACACCGTCCGCGTACCTGCAAGAGTTATGATTCGGAAGGCTGGGTAATGCATTGTTCCTCCCTTTCAAAATCACTGGCGCCGGGATACCGCATTGGATGGTGCATCCCAGGCAGGTTTGCCGAGCAGGTAAAGATTTGCAAGCAGGTGGATACCATCAGTGGTACTACGCTTACCCAGGTGGCCATGGCCCATTTCCTGGGTATTGGCCGCTATGAATATCATTTGAAAAAACTGAGGTCCGCGCTGCATAAGCAGTGCCTGAGATATGTGCAGGGTATCATAGATTTTTTCCCGGAAGAAGTAAGACTGAGCAGGCCCACTGGCGGATTTGTACTCTGGGTGGAAATGTCCAGGAAAGTGAATGCCTACACTCTTTACCAGGAAGCCATGAAATACGGGATCTCCATTGCACCGGGACAGATATTTTCCACATCCGGCGATTTCCGGCACTGCATCCGGCTCAGTTATGGTCATGAATGGGATGCCGATATCGAATACGGGTTAAAAGTATTAGGCGGACTGGTCAGGAAACAGATGGGTTAATACATGGATTAAACACCCGGATTCGTCTACCTTATCCCAGTTTTAACCGATTAAATAAGGTTGATCTGAAATAACTGGTTCTCTTTGTATATTGTTCCCAATCACCTGACCTGACCAATGAATACACAACCAGTACCAGTTTCTTTAAATTCCAGTTTAAAAAATCCCCTGGAGCGTGCCCTTTATATTCTCCAGGATGGTATCATTATCCTGAACAGGAAATCACAAATCACCTACATCAATAAAGCGGCGGAAGAAGCGGTACTCAGGCAGACAGGAAGGATGCCGGCTGAGGGAGATGATTATTTTGATTATGTACATCCGACCCGTATTGAAACTGCCAGGCTGAATGTGGCCGATGCACTTTCCAATCTCACCAGCAAATACCAACTTCTTTACCCACAGTTAGGGGTGGAGACCTGGTTTGAACTGGGTTATTATCCCATGCCCGATGATTCAGGACTTGTGACCCATGTTTGTGTAAGGGGAAAGGATATAACTGAACAGGTTCAACTGGAAAAGAAGATAGAGGATGAACGCAGGAGGCTCAAGAACCAGATTATCAAAGCCACGCTTGACGCGCAGGAAAAACAGCGCTCCGAGATCGGGCGGGAGCTGCATGATAATGTGAACCAGGTGCTCACCACGGTGAAATTGTACAACGAACTGGCGCTTACGGAAGAATACACCAATAAAAAACTTTTGTTGCGTTCCGTACAGCAGGTCAATTATTGCATAGAGGCTTTGAGAACACTCTCCAAAACCCTCAGTTCCCCAAAAATTGAAGAGAGCGATATCAAGGACAGCATCAAGGAGCTGGTAAATGAAGTAAATGCCACCAGGCGGCTCGAAGCGCATTTCTTCACCTATGGCATCAATAATGAAAAGATCAGCCAGGACCTGATGACAACCATCTACAGGATCGCGCAGGAGCAACTGACCAATGTACTGAAATACGCCAGGGCATCAAGAGTGGATATCATGCTGGTAGGCACTTCGGAAACCATTGCCCTCAATATCAAGGATAATGGGGAAGGCTTTGATGTGAGGAAAAAAAGCAGGGGCGTAGGCATTACCAATATGATCAGCCGCACCGAAGTGCTGGGCGGACAGATAGAAATAGAATCAGAGCCAGGCAAAGGATGTTCGCTCATGGTGGAATTCCCTCTTTAAGCATCATATCATTTTTTTACAATTGTTACAGGGCCTATCTTCACCCGGCAATCGTTTTTATTGGCTATTTTTTTGCAGAATTCAGCATTTGAAATTTACACCTTAACCAAATGACCAGGAAAGCCCTTTCCATGACCGAGTTCGCCCGATTACCGGAGGAACTCCAGTTCGAAGTGCTGCACAAGCATGGCGTTTACATTGGCAAATGCAGGCTGGAAGACCGTGTTTCCATGTTGTTTCAGTTGCATGGATTCTATGTGGAGCTGATTTACAGCGAATACAGAAAGATTATCGAGGAGGTTTTAACCTCGGATAGTACAGACATTCTACAGCCTTACATCGACCAGGTTCAGATTAGGGATTTGAGTGATAATGCTTTGGGAAAGGAATAGCGAGCTCACTTACTAGGTTGAATCGTGAATCGTGAATCGTGCTTTTCCAGCCGACCGCGTGCGCTGAAGCTTTAGCGAAGGCTGGAATCGTGAGTCGTGAATCGTGAATTGTGAATCGTGAATCGTGACAAGTTTCCGACTACCGACTACCGACTACCGACTTTTGACTTGACCATTCACCATTCACCATTGACCCTGACGATATTCATCATCTTGTTTTTTATTTGTGTCCGCATCCTTAATATTGTATAATATCAGCAACCATGACTCAACCCCAACCACCTAAAAGCCTTGTTCTGTATGCCGATGATGACCTGGATGATATTGATCTCGTTCGACAGGCTTTTGAAGATCATGCACAGAATGTGGAATTACTCACTTTCCCCGATGGCCGCGAATTACTGAATTATGTAGAAAAGCTCGACCCCTTTCAACCCTTACCCTGCCTTGCTATCATTGATATCAATATGCCGAAGCTAAACGGCAAGGAAACGCTTAAGCGTTTAAGGACCATGGATGGTTTTGAAGACCTGCCCGCGGTTCTTTTCTCTACATCCACTATGCCTGCCGATGCGCATTTTGCGAGGAATTACAACGCGGGATTTGTAACCAAGCCCCTACATTCCCAGCAGATCCATCATATCATCAATGAAATTATTGAGCACTGCCCGGATGAGGTGAAGAAAAATATCAGGAAGCACAAAAGGAATTAATCAATCACCACCCTGCGTGAGGTTCTCATGGATTGATAGATCGCCTGCATGATCTTCACATCCCGCCTGCCCATTTCGCCTGGTACCGGTGAAGGGCGGTTATTCTTTACCGCAAGCGCAAAATCGTCCATTTGCCTCGCCTGCTGGTTGATCTCCGGAAGTTCCATTTTACTTTCTGAACTGCTGCCTTTGATGCCCCTGTATTTATAAGCCGGCTTCAATTCAGCCCATCCCTTATCCGTTTCAATTCTCAGTAGGTTCTGCACCTCCGAATAACTGCTTTTGCAATAAGCTATGATATCTCCTGGAAATTCCATTTCCCAGGAAAGGGCTTCTTCCACTTCGCTGAACTTTCCAGGTCTTGATTTGGGCAATTCTCTGGCGGTGACTGCTATGGGTTCCATCCCGGTAACATAACGGCAGGCCTGCACGCAATAAATGCCCACATCCATCAGCGGACCTCCACCCGCCAGTTCTGCATTGATGCGCCATCCTTCTGTATCAGCCATCCCATGCTCAGCAATGATCTTTTTAATATGGCCCAGGCTGTGTTCCTGTCCAATGCGCATCATTTCCTGGTTGTGCGGCTCAAAATGCAGGCGGTAACCAATGGAGAGTTTTTTACCTGCCGCTTCACAGGCTTGGATCATCCTGTTGCAGTCACTAACGGTTACGGCCATAGGTTTTTCGCTGATTACATGTTTGCCGGCAGCCGCAGCCCTTTCGGTAAATTCTGCATGGAGCGCATTGGGGAGAACAATGTATACAACGTCGATCTCCGGATTGTTGCTGATGGAATCAAAGTTTTCGTAATTGTAAATATTGGTATCCGGGATCTTGTATTTTTCCTTCCATTCCTTTGCTTTTTTTTCAGAACCTGTTACAATTCCAGCGAGATAACAATGCACGGTTTCCTGCAGGGCAGGTGCCAGTTCTTCTGTACTGTAAGTGCCCAGTCCCACCAGTGCAATGCCAAGCCTTTTATTTGCGGATGAGTTCATGCCGTTGATTTATCCTAAGATCGTAAAAAGATTTTAAGCGGGATTAAACGCACATCAGGCCTTGCTGTGCGGAAAATGATGAACGGCTTGGACGTTCTACGAAATGTTACGTATTTCGGTAAAACTTAAAACCATGAAACTGTTATTCCTGATTTTCCTATCATTCGGATTGATTACCGCATCCGCCCAGCAAGGTGTTGAAGCTCCTGTTGCTGAAGCTGGCAATGATGGTTATGCTTGGGCAGGACAAAGAAGTTTTGATAAAGAGAAAAGCTATATCGTCTTCAGGTTGTGGAATGAAAAATCGCCGCTTACCGATGAAGAACAAAAAGAACTGGAACTTTTATCCAGGCAGCTTTCCAAAAAGAATGTTACCCTGGTAAATGCTTCATTCCGGAATCAGCAGGACCTGGTAGCACTTTTCAAAACATACGGGATCGATGTAGAGGCAAATGTAGACAAGGGCATCAAACTAGAAACGGCCCAATCGAATTACAGCATCAGCGCCGGCACAGGATTTTTCATATTTGAAGAAAAGAAACCCGTATCGGTTTGCAGCGGTTTGAAATGTATTGAAAGCATCAAAAAATATTTTCTCCTTATTGCGAAGGCCTGAGGATTCAAATGCCGGATGAGGTTGCAAATAGTAATGACCTGGATTATCTTGACCCCAAAAATTACTCATGCAGCCTTTAGAACTTCGTATCCTTCAGCTTGAAAAACAAACCCGTTTTTACCGTCTTACCTTTATGATTCTTTTGCTGTTGGCGGCAGCAGGATTGTTTATGTCGTTCAAC
>JAEYUA010000254.1 GCA_023433755.1 Bacteroidota bacterium
GTAGGGAAACAGGGTTGAATAATTTCCTTTGGCATCCGCGCCTACCACGTACATAAAAGTAGGCTCTGTGTTATTTACCATCAGCTTGAAACGTGTGCCGCTGCTGTACGATTCATTGAGCTTATAATAACCTTCCCTGATGCGGGTGGCCTTCATGGGCAGATCGTTTACATCGAGAAGCTGAACTGAGCCGCTCAATTTGGAAAGTGTTGCTTCTTTCTCGAATTTCTGCAATTCCACCGCGGCATAGGTAAACTTCCTGAACACATCATACGAAACCCAGGTAAATCCTCCATTACCCCAATTGGTGCCCCAGCTATTCATGATTTCAAAAGCCCCGCCATATAGATCATCATCATAACCAATTACACAAACGGCATGGCGGCCATGCTGGTTATTGTTCACGATCAGCGGACTCTCATAAGGCTGCCAGTTACTGCCGGCTTTGGAAAAACTGGGTGGACATACAAATGAGATCACCACGGGATTTCCCTCGCTCAGTGATTTTTTAATCTTCAGCATATCAGTGGTGGAAACCACGTTACCCTGGTAGGGTGTATGATAAAATATTTTCTGCATGGCATTGATGCGGTAGGGCTTAGCTTTTGCCAAATCAGGTTCACCAGGCACCTGGCACTGCGATGAATAGTCACGCAGCAGGGGAACACCTTTTTCCTGCATGAGCTCAAAAAGATCGGCCGGGTGGGCACCCTGCGAACAATTGGCATCATAAGGATTATTGAGTTTATAAATAAACATGGGAGAGAAGGTATTCTGCGTGATCTGTGAAGCGCTGTTCCAACCCTTCTTTTGCGATTCAATGATGGTACGGGCAGCATAAGCTGTCGACCAGGCCGCGCAGGTTGAATACCTGCCCTGGTTGCCTGGGGTGGGGCAATATTTTTTTAATGAGGCGGATCCACCCAATGATTTATAGTTCGCTGTGATAAGTGTTGTCTTCTGCTTCATCTTTTCCAGGGAAGTATCCGGTGTTTCGGGAATACCCATTGCATACTGTGCAGATGAATTCAGGGAGAAAAATATTGCCGCGCAAAAAAGAAAATATTTCAGCATGCTTATTTTTTATAAAAGGTGAAGTGTCCTCCAAACTGCATCATGTCGAGTCTCAGCATACCATACTGCGGGTTCTGGAAATTACTTTTATTGAGCATGTTCTGTTTTAGCAGGAAATACAATTTTTCAGAGGTCATGCAACCGGAAGATTCATCCAGCAACCTGGTAAGTGTACTCATGAACAGGTTGGAATTAGGGACCGGTGTAAGCGCTCCGCTTGTGAGGGCAGTGAAACCACTGTTCTCATTGGCGATATTACATTCTGTTTCATTGGTGGTTTTATGCCCCTGCTGAAGGAGAATGCCACTGAAGCAGGCATCTGCAACAACCAGAGTATGTTTGGTATTGATGTTCTGCAGGTAATCGCTCAGCTCACCTATAGAGAGATAATTTTTCCTTTGTTTTTTAACGGCATCCTTCGGCAGCCAGAAACCCGATTTGCCAAGGGTATCTCCATGACCCGAATAAACGAGGAGAAAATGATCGGTCGGTTTCAGGGTATTGTAAAATAGAAGGCTGTTCAGAATTTCGGTCTTGTCGGGGTTGACAAGGAATTTTACATTCGATTCCGGGAAATCATACTTCGATGTGAGTGTTTTTTTTAATGCACGCAGTTCTGCAACCGGGCCTATGTTGCGGTTACCCGGATCGTTCAACGGGTTAATGGCCGGATCATCATATTCCTCCACGGCTATCATCAGCGCATAATAATTGCTTTTGTTGCTGGCGGGACTGTATACGATCTTTCTTTTATCAGAGATTCCAAAAGTTCCTGCTGCAGTTTCCACTTTAATATACACTTCGTTCACACCATTTTTCAGCACCAGGTTCTGTGCAACAAAATCCTTGCAATCATCTTCCACGCCAAGTCCTTTCTCGCCTCTTACCGGGATCTCCTCACCATTTACCACAAGTACTTTTCTCCTGATCACTCCCTGGGTGGAAATGCAGGCTTTAACAGATACAGTGGAAGTCATGGTTTGCAGGGTCGGCTCAAATGGAAAATCCCATGTAATTACAGGTTTGTTATTCCTGGCAATGAGTTCGTCTATTTTATTAAGTTCAGCTTTTACGGAATAATTATTAGGCTCCAGTTGAAGGGCCAACTGGTAATCTTCCCTTGCGCCATCATAGTTACCCATACATTTTTTGGCATCTGCACGGTCTGTATAATAACTGATATTGTCAATCTTACCTTTTTCCAGCTTGTAGAGCCTTACAGCCTCGTTAAAATATACAATCGCTTCCGAACATTTATTCTGGCATTTGAGAATAGCAGCCTTTGTATGGTTGTTGAACGAAGCACTTCTTAGTTCTATTGATTTATTGATGTCGGTTAAAGCGCTGTAACAGGATCCTGTAAGATATTTACACCAGGCACGGTTGTTCCAGGTCCCGGCATCGGTGGCGTTGAGGTTGAGCGCCTTGTCGTAAAGATCAATGGCAGCGAGGTATTCCTTCCTGGAAAGTTTTTCTCCTGCCTGTTTTACATATTCCTTGTAAAGATTAGCATTGCTTTTGGAAGCATCACGGAAAACAATGGATGAAATGCGCCTGGATTTATCCCATTCCTCCTTGATTCTTGTTGCCGGGAAATTAAGTTGCGGGTTAAAAATGGTTTCACCTTTCTGTGTGGCTTTCTGGGTCATCACCACGTACCATTTCTCACCATCACTTTCAATGGTGGAGATATTATACTTCTCATTATATTTTTCCTGGATCCATTTGCTTGGGAAATCCTCGCTCACTTTGAAAGTCTGTTTTTCATATACATCCATTACTGAAAGCACCACGCACCAAAGGCCGTTGGCATAGGCCAGGTCGGTGATGTTGTAACGCGTGTTTTCCTTCCATTTGTCCTTTATGAATTTGTCAATGTCTTCCCAGGTATAACGGGTAGCCCAGGACTGCATTTTATAATTGGTATTGTTGGTGGCGATCACAAACCAGTTGCCATCACCATAGGTAACCTTGGTAATATGCTGACCGGCATCCCAGCGTTTGGATACCCATTCCGAGGGAAATTTTGTATCCCAGTTCCAACTGATATCTGTTTTAATGGTTACATGGCTGGCCACAGCATACCATTTCCCATCGCCGTAGGCCACCTCGTTAACTACTTTGCTTTTTTTAGCCTGTTCAAGAATAAAGCCTTCGACTCCCTGGAGATCATCAAAATAATTATAGGATTGCTCACCCGAACCCTGGGTCATGATAGCGGTCCAGTTGCTTTGTGCAAAAACTTGTGCATGCAGTAAAATCGCACAAAGCAGGAGTGCTGTTCTCATAAGAGTCAAATTTTGCGTAAATTAAATACAAATTCAGGCGAATAACAAACCGCGCGGCATGACCGAAAAGCTCCTCCAGTACATTTGGCAATTTCAATATTTCAACAGGTCATCTTTACGAACAACTGCGGGTGAAATGATTGAAGTAATCCACCCGGGAAAAATCAACAGGGGACAGGGTCCTGACTTCCTTGATGCCAAAATCCGTATAGGAAATGTGCTCATGGCCGGCTCGGTGGAGATACATCACAAAACTTCACAATGGGTGCAGCATGGTCATCAAAACGATCCTCATTATAAAAATGTGATCCTGCATGTAGTGTTCTCCCATAATGAAAATGCCACACCAAATTTACCCGTGCTTGAACTGGAAGAGAGAATTTCTATGAACCTGCTGGAGCGTTATGAAACCCTCATGGGTTCATCAGCTTTCATAGCATGTTCATCATCCATTCAAAGAATCAATTCCATTACCTGGACCGCCTGGAAGGACAGGCTCATTGCAGAAAGACTTACGAGGAAAGCCTTACAGGTTTTTACCTTCCTTGAGCAAAACAAATCACACTGGGAAGAAACATTATGGTGGATGCTGTCCCGCCATTTTGGATCAGTGACCAATGCGGATGCATTTGAATCGATAGCCAGGTCACTTCCTTTGAATTTGCTGTGCAGGCATCAGCATAACCTGGTGCAACTGGAAGCGCTGCTGCTGGGCCAGGCAGGTTTGCTCGAAAATAACTTCCAGGATCACCACCCTAAACAACTCAGGCAGGAATACCAGTTTCTGAAACGCAAATATGATCTGAAGCCTGTACCCGTACCGGTCCTGTTCCTAAGAATGAGGCCCGGGAATTTTCCCACTATCAGGCTGGCGCAGTTAGCTGCTTTCCTGCACCATCATATACAAACATTCCCGCTGATGTTTGTATCCGAAGAACTTTCTGAAATGGAAAAATTATTTGATGTACATGTTCATGAGTATTGGAACACGCACTATAAACCAGATGTGATTTCAAATTACAAGAATAAAAAACCAGGAAGGAACACGGTTCACAGTCTCCTGATCAATGCAGTGGCTCCTGTATTATTCGCCTATGGCCTGCATCACAGGGAAGAAAAATATAAAGAGAAGGCTTTAAACCTGCTTCAAAAATTGCCGACAGAATCCAATTTCATCACAACCGGTTTTGAAAGCCTTGGCATTGCCAACAGCCAGGCCCTGGACTCCCAGGCGCTGATTGAATTAAAAACAAAATTTTGCGATGCAAAACGATGTTTGTCCTGCAGTATCGGGAATACCCTGCTCAGGTATGCGGGTCAAAGTACAGAACGGGCTTTTTTATAACCACCACCCGCAGCTTTTTCGGGCGTAAGTGCTTTGGTACAGGAAGCCAGGATAAGGGCAATGATGGTAAACAGCAGGATCCTGAAGAACCATAATCTGATTGTCATAGGTTGGGATTTAGAAATTAAATCTACACAAGCATTCCTTCAATTCATAATTATACGGCAGGTTTTATTACCAGGAAAAATCACGGGTTCCAGGTACCCCAGTCTATGTTCACTTCAATATCAGGATGCAGGCTATGCTGAACGGGACAGGTAATCCCGGTATGCTTGAGTATCTGCCGGTGTTTTTCATCAAGGCCGAGAAGGGCATCCGGAATATAAAAAAATAAGTTAATTCCTCCCACACGCCTCGGGTCGGCCTTCATGATCTTTTCTACTTCCACCTTGATGCCATCCAGGTCAAAACCCATGGACCTGGCCTTGATACCCATAACGGTAAGCATGCAGGTAGCAAGCGAAGTGGCCATGAGGTCAGTAGGCGAGAATCTTTCTCCTTTTCCGTTGTTGTCAACAGGCGCATCTGTCTCAAAATGGTTACCCGACCGGAGATGGGTACAAACCGTTCGCAGTGATCCTTCGTATTCAACAGTAGATGTCATACTTTTTTGCCTAAATTTACGTTCAACATATTATTCTACTACGTGAAAAAAATCATTCTGTTCGTTTTGATTTCGATTGTGAGCCTGAATCTTGTGGCACAGGATAGTACTGACAGAAAAAGGCCTGACAGGAAAGCCGAAAAAAGAGAAAGGATCAATGCCATCATTAAACAGGAAGAAGAAGGGAATCTTTCTTTCAGGAAGCAGAACGCATTCGGCATTATGCTTCGATCCAATGGTTATGGTTTGTTCTATGAACTGGGTAAACGCCGTTCTCCGCGTTACTCCAATCTCTACCTGATCGAACTTACGGAAATCAAACACCGCAAGGAAGATAAGCTCGGCGGAGCTGAAAACTTTTTCAGCAATTCCTATGTATTCGGCAAACAAAATAATTTCTACCAGTTCAAACTGGGTTTCGGCCAGCAATATATCCTGGGGCAAAAAGGAAACAAGAATGGCGTGGCTATCACAGCCAATGTAACAGGCGGACTTACCATGGGTCTGCTCAAACCCTATTATATCCAGGCAGTGGATTCTACAGGGCGGGAAGTCACCATCAGTTATGAGAAAGACAGTGTAACCTTTCTCAGCCGCGGTTCAATTATTGGCGGAGCCGGATTTACAGAAGGCTGGAGTGAACTCAAATTGCGTCCAGGTCTTTTTGCCAAGGCAGCACTCAGGTTTGACTTCAAAAGATATAATGATAAAATTGAAGCTCTTGAAGTGGGAGTGAGCGTTGAAGGCTACGCACAGAAAATCCCCCAGATGGTATTCAACGAACCCCGCCGTCTTTTCTTCCAGGGTCACGTAGCGCTGGTGTTTGGAGGCAGAAAATAAGAATGTCAGAAATTATCAGGAAATTTGCGCTCCGGGCCAATGGCTAACAGCTTTTGGCTATTGGCTAATCTAACCATTCATTATGTCTTGTACCTCGGTTCCTGTTGATCATAAAATAAAAAAACCTGACTGGCTTCGTGTAAAGCTTCCTATTGGAGAAAGCTATAAACATGTAAGAGGTCTTGTTGATACCCATAAGCTTCATACTATTTGTGAAAGTGGTAATTGTCCCAATATGGGAGAATGCTGGGGTGAAGGCACTGCAACTTTCATGATCCTTGGCAATGTTTGCACAAGAAGCTGTGGTTTTTGTGCAGTGGCCACCGGCAGGCCCGATGCCGTTGACTGGGATGAACCACAAAGGGTGGCCGAGGCCATCCACCTGATGAAGGTTAAACACGCCGTGATCACTTCTGTTGACAGGGACGAACTGAAAGATGGCGGTTCCATCATCTGGTACAATACCATCAAAGCGGTGAAAGCGCTGAATCCCACAACTACACTTGAAACACTGATCCCAGATTTTAAAGGCGACAAAGAAAACATCATGAGGATCGTGGAAGCAGCACCCGAAGTGGTTTCCCATAATATTGAAACTGTTGAAAGACTTTCCAGGCAGGTGCGCATCCAGGCCAAATACTGGCGCAGCATGGAAGTAATCAAAACCCTGAAGCAGGGAGGCATGCGTACCAAGAGTGGTATCATGCTTGGCCTTGGCGAAAGCAGGGAAGAAGTGATCCAGGCTTTGAAAGATCTTGCCGCTGCCGGTTGCGATGTTGTGACACTTGGACAATATCTCCAACCAACACGCAAGCATCTCCCGGTTGTAAGATTTGTTCACCCGGACGAATTCGCGGAATACAAAGAGATCGGGTATGATCTTGGTCTTGACTACGTGGAAAGCGGCCCCCTGGTCCGTTCTTCCTATCATAGTGAAAGGCATGTGATACCAGGATATGGCAGGAAACAATGGCAGGAAACAAAGCTCATACAGAACACCTGATCTTTTGATTATTTTTAGCGGGTGTACCGGCTACTGCTTTTATTCATATTTTTTTTATGTGCTGCATGGTTAACACCTGCTCAATCACAATACATTCTTAACGGCTCCGCTGCAAAAGTTAGCTGCAACTGTTATACGCTTACCCAACCTCAGATCAATGAAAGCGGCAGTGTATGGAACGCCAATAAGATCAACCTGCAACAATCCTTTGATTTCTGGTTTAATGTTTTCCTGGGCTGCCACGACAGTCCCGGGGCAGACGGAATTGTTTTCATGCTGCAGCCTTTAAGTACAAGTGTGGGCACCAGCGGCGCGGGCATGGGCTTTGCCGGGGTATCTCCCTCCATTGGTATTGTCCTGGATACTTATCTCAATACTGATCTTGGCGATCCGGATTTTGATCATATCAGCGTCCAGTCCAATGGAATTATTTCACATGCCAATGACCTGGCTGGCCCGGTGGCAGTATCTGCCAGCGGCAATAATATAGAGGATTGCCAATGGCACCGCCTCCGCATCAGTTGGGATGCAAATACACAATGGCTGAGGGCTTATT
The DNA here is from genome assembly GCA_023433755.1 of Bacteroidota bacterium. Classification (GTDB taxonomy): domain Bacteria; phylum Bacteroidota; class Bacteroidia; order Chitinophagales; family Chitinophagaceae; genus Flavisolibacter. The sequence goes on from JAEYUA010000254.1 coordinate 7,711, forward strand.
TCGATGGTGTATTGAGGGTTGAAAAACAATTAGACCTGGTCAGCACTATTTTCAATAATGATCCAATGGTTTACTGGGGTTTTTCAGGAGCCACGGGGGGCGAAGTAAATCTGCAACAATTCTGCACTGCCCTCGATCCTGATTTCAATACGCAATACCTGAATAATGCAGCCTGCGCCCCGGCTTTGCTTGAGTTTTCAAATCTTTCGGAATCATTTGCACCCATTACAAACTATACCTGGAGTTTTGGTAATGGGCAGACCAGCCAACTTCCCTCACCACCATCACAACTATTCAGTGAGCCTGGTATGTACGAAGTGACCCTGCATGTAAAAGGTTTGGACGGGTGTGAAAATGATACCAGCAAATTGATTACGATCGGTTCTGAGCCACAAGCATCATTTTCCATTAAGGACACCTGCCTGGGTTTCAAGCCTGCATTATCACACACTGAAAACAATACCGCTGTTTCCTACCACTGGAAGTTGGATGGAAGTATGGTAACACCAGCCGAAGAATGGGGTATCCACAACCTTTCTCATGGCAGCCATCAAATGGAATTGATTGTTCAATCTTTGCTTGGTTGCGGAAATCCTGATACCCTTATCCAAAATTTCAACATTCATCCAAAGCCTGCTATCAGTTTCAACTATAGCCAGGATTGCAGGGAACTGTTGTTCAATGCAGAGCAACTCAACAACCAGGTAAACCTCGCCTCATGGCAATGGGATTTCGGAAACGGGCAGTCTGCAACAGTAAATGATCCTGCACATTTATATGCTTTGCCCGGCTCTTATAACGTAAATCTATATGCGAAATCAGATAAGGGATGCACCTCTGATGCATTTTCTTCAACGATCATCATTCCGCAAGTCCATGCTTTCGCTGGAAATGATACGGCTGTGATGCTGGATCATCCTTTTCAATTGCAGGGCAGTGGCAATGGCCAGTTTTCCTGGTCACCATCAATAGGGTTGACTGATCCCTTCACAGCCCGGCCATTTACCAGGCTAAATGCCCAACAGGAATATGTGTTAACAGTTACCACCCCCGAAAACTGCATTGCGAAAGATACTGTTCTCCTCAAAGTGTACAAAGGTCCCATGGCCTATGTACCAACTGCGTTTACACCAGACAACAACGGGCTGAATGACCTCCTGCGGCCGGTTTATTCAGGGATCAAAGAGATCAGGTATTTTTCAGTTTATAACCGCTGGGGCCAGCAGGTGTTCAGTACAAAGGATATGAACAAGGGGTGGGATGGGATGTTTCAAGGCAAAGCACAAACAGGTAGTTTTGTCTGGATCCTCAGCGCGACAGATTATCTTGGCAAAGAAAAAATTTATAAAGGCACTACAACCATTATCAGATGAAGCTGGCAATACTCCTGGTTTTATTATTTCCATTCACTATTGGTGCGCAAACCTTAAGCTGGAAAAATGTTGACAGTTTGTACGGGCCCCTGCCTGCATCGGTAAAGGTTTTTATGACGGAGCAGGTTTATGACAGTACACTTTTCCGTGCTTTTTATGTAAGAGCAACATTAAAGAACAAAAAACTTGATTTTTCAACTGATACAACCCTGGCAAGGCGGCTCACACCTGGTCAGTTTTACCAGAAGAACCAGGCGCCACTGGTAGTTGTAAATGGAACATTTTTTTCATTTGCCACGCACCAGAATCTGAATGTAGTGATGAGGGATGGGAAACTGGTAGGTTATAATATCCATAGCATACCGGCGCGGGGAAAGGATACACTCACTTACCGGCATCCATTTGGAAGCGCACTGGGAATCAGCAAAAAAAGAAAAGCAGATATTGCCTGGCTCCTCACAGATTCCAGTTCCAATATACCCCTGGCCAGCCAATATCCATTGCCTTTGATCAGGGATTCGATTCACCAGCCTTCAACACAATATCTCAAACAGAAAACTTCAGTGCCACAACATAGAAGATTTGATAAATGGAAAATGAAAACTGCCATCGGGGGCGGACCCGTACTGGTTCAGGCAGGAGAGGTGAAGATCACCAATAACGAAGAGTGGAAATTTGCGGGGAAAGCCATCAATGATAAACATCCGCGTACTGCCATGGGTTATACTGCAGACGGGCAACTTATCATACTTGTGATTGAAGGAAGAAATCCACAGGCAGCAGGGGCCAGTTTGATCCAGACTGCAAAAATCATGAAAGACCTTGGTTGCGTGGAAGCCCTCAACCTTGATGGCGGCGGAAGTTCCTGCATGCTGGTCAATGGAATAGAAACCATCAAACCTTCCGATAAGGTGCAGCGGGCGGTACCGGGAGTGTTTATGATACGTAAACTCTAAGCCATTGGCTAATCCCTGATCTCCCAAACCAGTGCGCTTGCGCCAAGGATGGCAGCATCAGCCTCTTTCAGTTCGCTGAAGATCAGTTTCACTTTATCCTGGAAAATCGGCAGCAGGTTTTTTTCCATGTGCTCACGCGTTGGATTCAGCAGGAGGTCACCTGCCTTGATCACACCACCAAATAGAACAATTGCTTCCGGGGAAGAGAACATGATGAAATTGGAAAGGGCCAGGCCAAGAATTTCACCAGTGAAACGGTAAACTTCCTGTGCAATTTTATCACCTTTCACAGCACATTCGTAAACGATTTTTGAATCGAGTTCCCCGGGATCAAAATCCCTGAGCAAACTTTTTTCTTTGGATTGTTCCAGCTTTTCTTTGGCGGTAATGGTAATGCCGGTAGCGGAACAATATGATTCCAGGGAACCTTTGAGAGCTGTGGACCAGTGAGGTCTACCATTGGGAATAACCGTACTGTGACCCAGTTCGCCTGCGAAACCATCATTGCCTAATATCAACTGTCCATTGGCAACGATACCGCTGCCTACACCGGTGCCCAGCGTGATCATGATAAAATCGCGCATGCCCCGTGCTGCACCATAATTCATTTCACCGATAGCAGCGGCGTTGGCATCATTGGTGAGTGCGGAAGGCAGTCCGAATTTCGCTGTTACCAGTTTGGTTACAGGAAGCACTCCTTTCCAGTGAAGGTTAGGCGCATATTCGATGGTGCCTGAATAATAATTTCCATTGGGAGCACCTATGCCGATGCCTTTAACCTTACCTTCTTTCTGGCAACGGTTGATGAGGGGCTCCAGCTTATTATACAAAGCATCAATAAATGCTTCTATTGTATCATAACCATCCGTTTTCAGTTCACCTTTTTCGATGATATCACCGCGGTGATTCACCATGCCATACTTGGTATTGGTGCCACCGATATCAATACCTATTGCGAATTCATTGGAAAGATCAATCATCAGGATTATTTTTTGTTTTCAGTAACGTCAAGTGGCCCTTCAGGGAAGGTTTCCAGAGGAGTGAGATTTTCATCGGCAACAGCTTCTGAATCGATACCCTGTTTACGTAACACTCTTCTTACAAAAAAGGCAAAGAATGCGAGGTAGGCAAAACAAAGAACAGCCACCCAGTAGGAGTTATGAATTCCATACCCGGCCACATCCGAACCAGTCTGAATGTAATCCGCCAGTTTACCCTGGATAGGAGGGATAATGCCACCGCCAAGAATCATCATAATGAGGAACGCAGAGCCCTGCGTGGTATACTTACCTAAACCCAGTATTGACAGGTTGAAGATAGCCGGCCACATGATGGAACAAAAAAGACCCCCGCTCATGAAGGCATATATAGCAATGCTGCCGGTTGAGAATATGCCAATCAACATTCCCAAAAGGCCCAGGAATGAAAAAAGCAATAAAGTTCTGGCAGGCCTGTCCCTGCTTACGAAAAATGCAATAATCTGCACGATAACAAGCAGAATATAATAAAGAAGGGGCTTTACATCGTATTGTGAAATGGAGATTACACCAATGATGATACCGAATGCAACAAGGGGCACTACCACCATCATTACCTGTTTTGTAGAAGGCTTGAGATTAAAAACAGAAATGGATCCGGTCCACCTGCCGATCATCAGGCTTCCCCAGTACATGGCAATAAAGGGAGCCGCATCTGAAGACTGGTAGCCGCCAAAATCAGGTTGTTTCAAAAGTTCGCTGAGATTACTTACAATGGTAACCTCAACTCCCACATAAACAAAGAGGGCCAGCATACCCAGCACCAGTTGAGGATATTTCATGGCGCCCCATCCGTTTGAATTTTTCCGTGCTACCAGGTTGGATACCAGCAAGGTGATCACCACAACAGCAAGCGCTCCGAAAAGCCATTTCATTCTGAATGTCTCCAGTGCGTGCAATTCAGCTTCACTCAGGGTTTCAGGATTTGCTTTATAACTATTAAAAACCGGAACAAACATTACTATCAAAAGTCCGGTCATGATCAATAATGAATAAAGCGCCTTACTGGCATTCTCAGTTTTTTCAGTGGATATACCTGAAGGTACTTTTTTGGAAAAATAGAACAAGGCAGCGGCGGCCAGGAATAACAAACCAACTCCCGCATATAACAGGATCACCTTATCCAGGCCCAGTGATTTGATTTTATCATCAGAAACGGAGGCAGTGGTTCCAAATAAAGCGAGTGCAACAACGATAGGGCCGATAAGCGTACCGAAAGAATTAACTCCACCTCCGAGGTTTACCCGGCTGGTACCTGTGGACGGGTCACCCAGCGTAATTGCGAATGGCTGTGCTGCCGTCTGCTGAAGGGAAAAGCCTAAAGCCACGATAAATAATCCAAATAACATCCCGGCAAAAGTGTTGGCATTTACTGCAATGATCATGGCAAGTGCTCCCAAAGCGGAGAATAAAAGGCCATAAACGATACTTTTTTTATAGCCCCATTTGGCCACTAAATCATTTCCTCCAAAAGCACCGTAAGCAATCAAAACAAGTGCACCTATATAAT
>JAEYUA010000026.1 GCA_023433755.1 Bacteroidota bacterium
CCATGGTAATCATTAAAGCGCATCATGCCCTGGAAAAACATGTGCTCACCAAGTGGCAATTGAACTGGAAGGACCAGCTTGCACTATTCTATGGCAACTGGCTGCATGAAGGACAGATCCTGGATCCCGTGATGCGTGACATGGAAGCTTTTTTTGAAAGCACCCAGCAGCATGTAACAGGTGATGTTTATATTACGGTTATGCCTTACCGTTTCCAGGTGACAGGCATTGAATCAAAGTTTGACCTGATGAGCAGCCGCTTTGGAAAATATGGAGAGATGAATACAGGTTTCACAGGTGAGGATGTAAGAGGATTCAGTAAGATCTTTGGTAACCAAACGGCTATTTGGAATGCGGTGAAAGCCAATAGCCAATAGCCATTGGCCATTAGCTTTTTTTTACCAGAGAATCAGCCTTCGCTAAAGCTATGGCTGACGAAGAAGGAGATTACGCAGAGTATTAACTAGCAGCTAGCAGCTAGAAGCTAGCAGCTTAAATAAAAACAATGATCAAAGCAGGTATCATAGGAGGCGCAGGTTATACGGGTGGTGAACTGATCCGTTTACTCATTCACCATCCGGATGTAGCTGTTTCCTTTATTCATAGCAGGAGCCAGGAAGGCAAACCTGTATCATCTGTTCACCAGGATCTGATTGGTGAAACGGACCTGAAATTTACAGGTGAGTTACCCCAGGACATTGATGTGGTTTTTTTATGTGTGGGACATGGTGAGGCCAGAAAATTTTTAAAAGAAAATCACCTTGCTTCTTCCATTCGCATCATTGACCTTTCGCAGGATTTCCGGCTTTCAGCCGATTCAGAACTTGAAGACCGCTCCTTTGTTTATGGTCTCCCGGAACTGAACAGGGATAAGATCCGCCAGGCAAATAACATTGCCAACCCGGGTTGTTTTGCTACGGCCATCCAGTTGGGACTGTTGCCACTGGCCAAAGAAAACCTGCTGAATGAGGAGGTCTATACAACTGGTATCACCGGCTCAACAGGTGCGGGACAGGGATTATCTGCCACCTCGCATTTCAGTTGGAGGGCAAACAATATCCAGGCTTATAAAACCCTAAGCCACCAGCATCTCCGCGAAATCGGGCAGTCGCTCCAGCAGGCTGGCGGCACCATGCCCTCCATTCATTTTGTGCCATGGAGGGGAGATTTTACCAGGGGCATTTTCACCAGCTCCACGCTTCATTGCGAACAAAGCGAAGTGGAACTGGCAAGTCTCTATAAGGATTTCTTCTCCGGTCATCCGTTTACACATATCAGCCAGCAGGAGATCTTTCTGAAACAGGTGGTCAACAGCAACAAATGTGTGATCCAGCTCGAAAAGGTTGGCAGCAAGCTGGTGGTGCATACCGCCATTGATAACCTGATGAAGGGCGCATCCGGCCAGGCTGTTCAGAATATGAATTTGATGTTTGGATTAGAAGAAACAAAAGGACTGCAATTAAAATCAACAGGCTTTTAATAACATGAAATTATTTGACGTTTATCCCGTTAATCCCATCAACATTGTCCGCGCCAGCGGTTCTTATGTATGGGATGAACATGATACAAAATACCTCGACATGTACGGGGGACATGCTGTAATCAGCATCGGCCATACCCACCCGCATTGGACCAAAAGGATCACCGCCCAATTAAATAAGATCGCTTTCTATTCAAACTCCATCCTCATTCCCATCCAGCAGGAGCTGGCAAACCTACTTGGTGAAGTAAGCGGCAAAACCGATTATGATCTTTTCCTGGTGAACAGTGGCGCCGAGGCCAATGAAAACGCATTAAAGCTGGCATCATTTCATACTGGCAGGAAAAAGATCGTAGCCTTTCACAAAGCCTTTCATGGCCGTACTTCACTGGCGGTAGCTGCCACAGATAATCCGAGAATAGTGGCACCTGTAAACGAAACAGACCATGTAAGTTTTCTTCCCTTTAATGATGAAAAAGCGCTTGAAGATTATTTTTCGGAGAACGGAAATGAAGTAGCCGCGGTGATCATCGAAACCATCCAGGGTGTTGGCGGCATTAATGTGGCTGAAGATTCTTTTCTCAAGCGCATCAGAACTTTATGTGACCAGTACCAGGCTATAGTAATAGCGGATGAAGTGCAATGTGGTTATGGCAGAACAGGCAGCTTCTTCGCATTTGATAAAGCGGGTGTGCAGGCCGATATCTATACCATGGCGAAAGGCATGGGAAATGGATTCCCGGTAGGCGGTCTGCTCATCGCTCCCCACATACCTTCCAAACATGGCATGCTGGGAACCACATTCGGAGGCAATCATCTTGCCTGCGCTGCGGCCCTGGCTGTGCTTGAAGTAATGAAGGAAGAAAAATTGATGGAAAAGGCAGCGGAAAACGGCGCTTACCTCATGAAACGTTTACAAAAGATTGATGGCCTGAGAAACATCAGGGGACTTGGACTGATGATTGGTTTTGATGTAAGCGACCAACTCAAAACATTGCGCAAACAATTGCTTGAAACCCATCATATATTCACGGGTGAAGCCAAACCCGATGTGATCCGTTTGCTTCCTGCCCTGTCCATCAGCCGTGAAGAAACTGATCTTTTTCTCGAAGCTCTTGAAATCTCTGTAAAGGAATTAAGTTCTGCAAAATCTAAAACTGTATCATAAACTTGAAACATTTTATTTCCGTAAAGGATGTGAAGGATATCAATGCACTGGTGAAAAAAGCGCTGGACTACAAGTCACAGCCCTACCAGCACCAGTCAGCCGGACAACATAAAAGAATCGGCTGCCTGTTTTTGAATCCCAGCATGCGTACCAGGCTCAGTACACAGGTGGCTGCCCAAAACCTTGGCATGGAATGCATCATCTTTAATGTAGGTAGTGAAGGCTGGACTCTTGAATTTGAAGAAGAGGCCATCATGAGCGGCAGTACGGTTGAACATGTAAAAGACGCGGCTCCGGTGATGGGCAAATATTTCGATATCCTCGCTATCCGAACCTTCCCATCCCTGAAGAACAAGGAAGATGATTACAGTGAACTTTATATCCAGCAGTTCATCAAATACGCAGGCATTCCTGTTGTAAGCCTGGAGAGTGCCACACTGCATCCGCTACAGAGTTTTACAGACCTGATCACCATACAGGAAGACCTTCATTCAAAAAAGATTTCAGGCCGCAAACCAAAGATCGTGCTGAGCTGGGCACCCCATGTAAAGCCATTGCCACAATGCGTAGCCAACAGTTTTTCACAGTGGATCAATGCCTGGGGCGAAGCTGATTTTGTAATTACCCACCCGGAAGATTACGAGCTGGATACAGCTTTCACCAATGGCGCTACCATTACGCATAACCAGGATGAAGCGCTGAAAGATGCTGATTATGTTTATGTGAAAAACTGGAGTACTTACCAGGATTATGGAAAGATCTATTGCAATGATCCTGAATGGATGCTTACCAATGAAAAACTGGCATTAACCAACCAGGCAAGGGTCATGCATTGCCTCCCGGTGAGAAGGAATGTTGAATTAAGTGATGAAATCCTGGATGGTCCCAACAGCCTGGTTACCCAACAGGCAGGCAACCGTGTGTGGGCAGCACAGGCTGTACTCAGTGAAATCCTGCAGCATGGATAAGATCATCATTGTAAAAATAGGAGGCAATATCATCGACGATGAGATTGGGCTCGCTTCCTTCCTGAAAAAATTTGCTGCGGTTCCTGGAAAAAAGATACTCGTGCATGGTGGTGGCAAACTGGCCACACGCCTGGCGGCGAGGCTCAGCATACCGCAGGTAATGGTGGAAGGAAGAAGAATTACCGACGCGGAAACACTCAAGGTCGTAACCATGGTTTACGCAGGCTATATCAATAAAAATATCGTGGCGCTTTTGCAATCTTCAGGTTGTAAGGCTATTGGCCTGAGCGGGGCCGATGGCAATACCATATTGGCACATAAACGTGTTCACGAAACCATGGATTATGGTTTTGCCGGTGATGTGGACCAGGTGAATCATTCCCTGCTGCAGGAACTGGCAGGTAAGGATTATTGCCCGGTGCTTGCTCCCATCACCCACGATGGGAAAGGGCAATTGCTCAATACCAATGCCGATACCATTGCACAGGAAACCGCGCAGGCCCTGGGAAAGTCTGCCGAGGTCACACTCATTTATACTTTTGAAAAAGAAGGAGTATTGAAGGATGTGAATGATCCTGCATCTGTTATCAGCCAGCTTGATGAAAGCTCATACCATCACTATAAATCATCCGGAATTATTTTTGAAGGCATGGTGCCTAAGCTTGATAATGCTTTCAGGGCACTCAAATCAGGAGTAAAGAAAGTGGTCATCGGTAAAGCTGAGGACCTCGAACAATTAATCACCGGGGAAAAAGGAACCACCATCATTGGCAATTGATCCATCATACAAAACAGAGGCGGTCAACCTGCTAAAGAACCTGGTCCGCATTCCTTCTTTCAGTCGTGAAGAAGAAAAGACGGCTGACCTGATTGGTTCGTTTCTGGAATCAAAAAAAATCAGGTACAACAGGCATCTCAATAATATATGGGCAGTCAATAAATATTTTGATCCGGGCAAACCCACACTCCTGCTCAACTCGCACCACGACACGGTACAACCCAATAAAGGTTATACGCTGGATCCATTTGAACCTGCAGAAAAAGACGGTAAACTATTTGGCCTCGGCAGTAATGATGCCGGCGGTGCCCTTGTTTCACTGGTAGCCTGCTTTGTATTTTTTTATGAAGCGAAAAATCTTTCTTACAATATTGTGCTGGCTGCCACTGCAGAAGAAGAGATCACCGGGAGGAATGGTATAGAAGCAGTCTTACCACTACTTCCCCCAATTGATTGCGGGATTGTAGGCGAACCCACACTGATGCAACTGGCCATTGCGGAAAGAGGACTAATGGTACTTGATGCAAAAGCAAAAGGATTAGCAGGCCATGCGGCCCGCAAGGAAGGGGTGAATGCCCTTTATATTGCAATGGATGACATCAACTGGCTGAGAAATTACCAGTTTGAAAAACAGTCGGAATGGCTGGGTGCGGTGAGCATGCAGGTGACTTCCATTGAAACGCCTAACAAAACACATAACATCGTTCCATCGGAATGCAGCTTTATGGTGGATGTACGCATCAACGAATTATACAGCCATGAAGAAATCCTGGAGGTGATCAAACAACATATCAAAAGCGAGATTACGCCACGCAGTTTCCGGCTCAGGTCATCCTCCATTGCAGAGGATCATCCGCTGGTGCAGGCTGCGCTGCGTACAGGGGGGAAATGTTACGGTTCACCCACTTCATCTGACAAGGCACTGATGCCATTTCCCACGCTCAAGTTGGGTCCTGGTGAATCAGCACGCAGCCATACAGCAGATGAATTTATTTTTACGGCAGAAATAGAACAAGGCATTAAAGCTTATATCAGCATTATTGAAACATTGGCCGGTGGCCATTTGTAATACTCATTTATCGATCCATTATGAAACTCTGGCAAAAAGAAAGCACTTCGGTCTCGGCTCTTATTGAAGAATTTACAGTGGGCAATGACCGGGATTTTGACCTGCTACTGGCCAAATATGATGTGCAGGGTTCCATCGCCCATGTAACCATGCTGGGTGAAGTTGGATTGATGACAAAGGAAGAATCTGAAGCAGCCATTGCTGCGTTACAACAGATTGCGGAAGAAATAGAGAAAGGAGAATTTTCGATTGACCCATCCAGTGAGGACATTCACTCGCAAATTGAATTTCTTTTGACCAGCAGGATTGGTGAAACGGGAAAAAAGATTCATAGCGGGCGAAGCCGGAACGACCAGGTAGCCGTTGATATCAAATTATACCTGCGCGAGGAAATCCTTCGAATAAAAACGGGTTCACTTAAATTATTTGACCTGCTCATCAGCCAGAGTAACCGGTTCAAGGATCATTTGTTACCTGGATATACCCACCTGCAAATTGCCATGCCATCTTCATTTGGATTATGGCTTGGCGCCTATGCGGAAAGCCTGGTTGATGATCTTGAATTGCTTGCAGCAGCCTACCATATCACCAATAAAAATCCACTGGGCAGTGGAGCGGGTTATGGTTCTTCCTTTCCACTCAGCCGCCGGCGTACAACAGAGTTATTGGGCTTTGCCGATTTGAACTACAATTCTGTTTACGCGCAAATGAGCAGGGGCAAAACGGAAAAGACTGTAGCCATGGCCATCAGTGGAATCGCTGCAAGCATCGGAAGGCTGGCTATGGATTGTTGCCTGTATTTAAACCAGAATTTCAATTTTATTTCCTTTCCCCCGGAACTTACTACCGGTAGCAGCATCATGCCTCATAAAAAAAACCCGGATGTGTTTGAACTCATCAGGGCAAGGTGTAACCGCATCCTTTCCGTACCAAATGAACTTTCACTCCTGCTGGCCAATCTGCCTTCTGGCTATCACCGTGACCTTCAACTGACCAAGGAGATCCTGTTTCCCGCCATTGAATCATTGAAAGCCTGCCTCGAAATGTCGGTTCTCATGATCTCGAAAATGGAAGTAAGGGAAAACATTCTCTCCGATGAAAAATACAAATACCTTTTCAGTGTAGAAGCGGTGAATGACCTGGTAAACCAGGGCATCCCGTTCAGGGAAGCATACAGGCAGGTTGGTAATGATATTGAATCGGGACACTTCCATTATGATTATACAAAAGGACTGCATCATACACATGAAGGCAGCATTGGTAATCCCTCTAATGAACAGGTGAAAAAAATGATGGATGGGGTAACCGTAAAATTTCAGTAGAAATACCTGGAAAAGCTGTTTTCAATAATTTTATTTTCATAAAAAATACAATTATGAAAAGATTGCTTTTTTTATTTATGAGCCTTCCGCTTTTTTCCCTTTCACAGGAATGCGGGAATTACCTGTTTATGAATGACCACTCGGTAGTTGTAATGACCGTTTATGACCAGAAAGGAAAAGAATCCGGCTCGCAGACCTGGACCATCGCCGAAGTGAAAAAGAATACTGACTCCTACGAGTCCGTGGTAAATGGTGTTTTCAAAAACAGTAAAGGAAAAGAAGTTGCCAGCAGTTCTGGTGTGTATAAATGTGAAAATGGTGTTTTGAAAGCTGATGCCCGCATGAGCATGCCGCAGCAGCAAATGGAAAATTATAAAGACGCTGAAGCAAAATTTGAGTCTGCTTATATCGACTATCCCTCCAACATGTCAACCGGACAGTCATTAAATGATGTGGATTTCAAAATGGAAGTGGAGAACAAAGGAGTGGCCAATATCATCACCTTCAAAATGACCGACCGCAAGGTGGAATCCAAAGAATCTGTCACTACACCAGCCGGTACCTGGGAGGCTTTTGTTATATCTTATAATTCGGTTTTCAAAATACAGATAGGGCCGATAGGCATGCCCATAAATATTAACGGTAAAGAGTGGTTTGTACCAGGTGTGGGCGTTGTGAAATCAGAAAGTTATACGAAGAACGGCAAACTAACCGGGTCAACACAGATCACTTCTATTACGAAGTAAGCTTCAATTTGGAAATGCATTTCTGCAGGCTTTCCTTCCATGGTTTTATATCGAGGGAAAAAGTACGCTGGATTTTCTTTGTATCCATTACAGAATAGGCTGGTCTTGCAGCGGGTGTGGGGAAATCTTTAGTTAAGATTGCGTTTACTTTACAGGAAGATCCAGTGAGTTCACGGATGGCAACAGCAAATTCATACCAGGTGATGGATCCTTCATTGCTATAATGATAGATGCCCGGCACCCATTCACCTGAAGTGATGATATGCATGATGGCTTCGGCAAGGTCAGCCGCATAAGTGGGAGATCCCTGCTGGTCGCTTACCACACCAATGCTTTCCTTTTCCTTCATCAGGCGCATCATGGTCTTTACAAAATTTTTTCCATGGATAGAGTAAACCCATGAGGTGCGGATGATGATGGTACCAGGATTATTTTTGAGAGCCTTGAATTCTCCAATCAGTTTGGAGGCGCCGTAGGCATTCACGGGATCTGTATCATCGTTTTCTTTCCAGGGACTGGTTTTTCGCCCGTTGAAAACGTAATCAGTAGAAATATGAATAAAACCTGACTGGTATTTAGCGGCAGCATAAGCAAGGTGGCCCACTGCGTTGCCATTAATTTCATTAGCAACCAAAGGTTCTGTTTCAGCTTTATCAACAGCCGTATAAGCCGCGCAATTCACTACAAAGGCCGGCTGGTGGTTTTCAAAGAATGCATCAACGGCTTCTTTATCAGTAATGGACAATTCTTCGCGTGAAAGAAATATGAAATTGAACTGTGGATACATCGTAGCAAGATCCTTCAGTTCGGAACCCAACTGGCCATTACTGCCAGTTACCAGTATAGTTGGACTTTCACTCATCCGGTATAATGGAAATGATCAAGGTGCTGGTCAAATGAGGGAAGTTCAAGATCCTTTTCAGAAACGGTTGCTGTTGAAGGATCGACCATCCAGTTGATATTGAGAACAGGGTCATTGAAACGGATGCCGCGTTCACTGGCCTTGCTATAGAAAGCATCACATTTATACAAAACAATGGCTGTTTCTGACTGTACCGAAAATCCATGTGCAAACCCGGCGGGTATGATTAACTGCTTTTTATTTTCGGCGGATAATTCAATAGCCACATGCCTGCCGAAAGTGGGTGAACCTTTCCTGATATCCACAGCTACATCAATGATGCTTCCTTCCAGCACACGAACCAGTTTGGTTTGTGCAAAGGGCGCAAGCTGGTAATGCAAGCCACGGATCACTCCGTAAGTAGATTTAGACTGGTTATCCTGGATGAATGTATAATCCAGCCCGGCCTCCCTGAAGGTCTGCTCATTATAGGCCTCATAAAAATATCCGCGGCTGTCCTCGAACACACGAGGTTCAAATACAAGCAGTCCTTTGATTTCGGTTGGAAGAAATGGCATATCAGAAACTCCAGTATGTACGGTTTTTGATCTTTTCTTTGAAAGTTCCTTTCAGATCCGCGATCAGCGCATGGGGTTTGGTTATGGAAGCGAAATAAGCTTCATCCAGGTTGCCATAAGGTTCATGACACACAGTGATGATCACCGCGTCATAGTCCTTACCCGCCTCTTTTGCCAGGCCGAATCCATATTCATGCTGCAGCTCATCGCTATCGGCATGGGGATCCACCACATCAACATTCAGGAAGAATTCCTTTAATTCCTTTACGACATCAGCAACTTTTGAATTACGGATATCACTAACATTTTCTTTGAAAGTGGCTCCCATCACCAGCACTTTGGCGCCTTTAACATCACTAACATTACTAATGATATGACGCACCACTTTTCTTGCCACATAAAGTGACATCCCGTCGTTGATCTGGCGACCTGCGAGGATCACCCTGGAATTGTATCCCAGCTCGCTGGCTTTATAAGTAAGGTAATAAGGATCCACACCTATGCAATGACCGCCTACAAGTCCTGGTGTGAATTTCAGGAAGTTCCACTTGGTACCCGCCGCTTCCAGCACTTCGTAGGTGTTGATGCCCATCTTGTCAAAAATGATGGAAAGTTCGTTCATCAAAGCGATGTTGAGGTCACGCTGGGTGTTCTCGATGATCTTGGCTGCTTCGGCCACCTTGATCGAAGAAGCGCGGTGCACTCCTGCAGTCACTACAAGCTCATACACTTTCGCAATCACTTCAAGAGATTCCGCATCACATCCGGAAGCAACTTTTACAATAGTTGCCAGTGTATGTTTTTTATCTCCCGGGTTGATTCGCTCCGGAGAATAACCCAGTTTAAAATCAGTAATATTTTTTAGGCCGGATAATTTTTCAATGATCGGCAGACAATCTTCTTCTGTACATCCAGGGTAAACAGTAGATTCAAAAACAACATAATCACCTTTCTTGATCACCTTGCCGATGGTTTCAGAAGCTTTCTTCACCGGGGTAAGATCAGGAACATTATGTTCATCAACAGGTGTAGGAACCGCGACAATAAAAAATTTGGCTTCCTTCAATACATCAAGCGAATTGGTGAAGGTGATATCACAACCATCAAATGCTTCTTTCTCCAGTTCATTGCTCGGATCAATACCCTGTTTCATCATTTCAATGCGCCCGGCATTGATATCAAAACCAATTACTGAAAGTTTACGGGCAAACTCCAAGGCAATGGGAAGACCAACATAACCCAATCCAATTACGGCGAGCTTTTCTTTCTTATCTACTAGTTCCTGGTACATGGTAAAGTGTGTAATTAAAAATTGGTGCAAATATAAGGGAGAGCCAATGGCCAATGGCTATTGGCCATTGGCATACTAAATCAGCTTTTGCTTACAAATTCCTTAGGCTGCTTTGACCATTCCTCCGAAGGGAGTGACTGGAAGTAGGCATAGGTTTTTGCCAGCCCCTCGCTGCGGTGAATGGTTGGCTCCCATCCCAGCAACTGGCGTGCCTTGGTGATATCCGGTTTTCTTTGTTTGGGATCATCAGCAGGCAGCGGCTTGTAGGTGATCTTAACCTTATTGCCGGTGAGCTTCAGCACTTCTTCAGCGAAATCCTTCAGGGAGATCTCATCCGGGTTACCAATATTTACGGGCAGGGCATAATCGCTTAACAGTAACCGGTAGATGCCTTCCACCAGGTCATCTACATAACAAAAGGACCTGGTTTGTGAACCATCTCCAAATACTGTGAGGTCCTCTCCTCTCAGTGCCTGGCCAATGAATGCAGGCAGCGCTCTTCCGTCGTTCAGCCTCATTCTTGGACCGTAGGTATTAAAGATGCGGATGATCCTGGTCTCCACCTTATGAAAAGTATGGTAGGCCATGGTAATGGACTCGAGATAACGTTTGGCTTCATCATACACACCGCGCGGACCTACAGGGTTTACATTACCCCAGTATTCTTCCGTTTGCGGATGCACCAGCGGATCGCCATACACTTCACTGGTAGAAGCTACCAGTATGCGGGCATTCTTTGCCTTGGCAAGTCCGAGACAGTTATGTGTACCCATGGCACCCACCTTTAGCGTCTGGATGGGAATTTTAAGGTAATCGATGGGGCTAGCTGGTGAAGCGAAATGAAGAATGTAATCCAGTTCACCCGGTATATGAATGAACTTGGTCACATCATGATGATAGAATTCGAATTGTTCCAGGCTGAACAGGTGTTCGATATTGCGCAGGTCACCTGTAATGAGGTTATCCATTGCAATTACATGATAGCCTTCCTTAATGAAACGGTCGCATAGGTGTGAACCCAGGAAACCGGCTCCACCAGTGATCAGCACTCTTTTTCTCATTAAACAAGTTTTGGTTGGTTCACTAAAGGACGTCCAATGCTTTCATAGTGGAAGCCTTTCTTTTCCATGCTCTGCACCTCAAAAACGTTTCTTCCGTCGAAGATCACCGGATCTTTCAGCAGGGAAACCATCTTATCAAAATCAGGTGTCCTGAATTCGTTCCACTCTGTTGCGATCACCAATGCATCGGCATTTTCAAGACAATCATACTGGGTTTCTGCATAACTGATTTTGTCGCCGATAATTTCTTTCACATTATTCATGCCTTCCGGATCGAAAGCAGCCACAGTAGCTCCTTCTTTCAGCAGGGCTTCAATGATCTCCAGGGCCGGTGCTTCGCGGATGTCATCCGTATTAGGTTTGAAAGCCAGTCCCCAAATGGCAAAGCGTTTGCCACTGATATCACCATAATATCTTTTGATCTTGGTAACCAGGTGTGATTTCTGCTTTTCATTCACCTCTGTAACCGCGTTCAATATTTTAAATTCATAATTGATCTCTTTGGCTGAATGAACCAGCGCTTTCACATCTTTAGGAAAACAGCTTCCACCATAACCAATACCAGGGAAGAGGAAACGCTTGCCGATACGGTCGTCGCTGCCGATGCCTTTACGCACCATATCCACATCAGCGCCCAGCCTTTCGCACATCTGGGCGATCTCGTTCATGAAAGATATCTTGGTTGCGAGAAACGCATTTGCCGCATACTTGGTGAGTTCAGCCGAACGTTCATCCATGAAGATGATGGGATTACCCTGGCGCACATAGGGGCCATATAATTCAGTCAGTAATTTCTGTGCTCTTTCAGAAGTGGTACCGATCACAATGCGGTCGGGCTTCATGAAATCTTCCACAGCTACTCCTTCACGAAGGAATTCCGGGTTAGATACGACATCAAATTCGCCTTTATAATTTTTAGCAATGGCCGCATGAACTTTTTCAGCAGTACCAACGGGCACCGTGCTCTTATCAATGATTACTTTATAATCGGTGAGCAGTTTTCCGATGTGATCAGCAACACCCAAAACATATTTGAGGTCGGCGGAGCCATCTTCACCGGGGGGTGTGGGGAGGGCAAGAAACACAATCTCTGCATCTTCCAATCCTTCTTTGAGGTCGGTAGTGAAGCTCAGGCGTTCTTCCTTGAGATTACGTTCAAATAATTTTTCCAGACCAGGTTCATATATCGTGATCTGGCCATTTCTTAATTTATTGACTTTTCTCTCGTCGATGTCAACGCAGCAAACATGATTACCTGTTTCCGCGAGGCAGGTACCGGTTACCAAACCTACATACCCTGTACCTACAACTGTGATCTTCATACTGTACGATTTTTATTGATTGGCGAATGCTAATACTGATGTTGTAATGAATGAAAGTTGCTCTTCACTCATTTCGGTGTGCATAGGCAGGGAAATTACACGCTCTGTTAACCAGTCAGTTACAGGCAAATCCGTTTCAGAAGCATTAAACTGTGCAAACATTTTCTGGCGGTGTGCCGGCACAGGGTAATAGATCATGGACGGGATGTTACGGGCTGCAAGATAATCATGCAATTTGTTTCTATCAATACCCTCCAGTATTAATGTATACTGGTGGAAAACATGTTTGTTATTAGCTGCCCTGTAAGGAGTTGTGATACCGGTATGGGAGGCAAAGGCTTTATCATAATAATCTGCCACCTGCCTGCGGGCATCAATATAACGGTCGAGGTATTTCAACTTTACTTCCAGAATAGCAGCCTGGATGGTATCGAGGCGGCTGTTACATCCCACCACATCATGGTAATAGCGTTTGCTTTGGCCATGATTGGCGATCATCCGGATCTTTATTGCCAAATCATCATCATTGGTCATGATGGCTCCCCCATCGCCATAACCTCCGAGGTTCTTGGAAGGGAAAAATGAAGTGGTGGCGATGGTACCGATTGAACCGGTTTTACGGGTGGTTCCATCACTGAAATAAAATTCACTGCCTATGGCCTGGGCATTATCCTCAATAACAGGAATATTATGTTTGCTGGCGATCTTCATGATCTGCTCCATATCAGCCGACTGCCCGTAAAGGTGTACGGGAACGATTGCCTTTGTTTTAGCAGTAATGGCTTTTTCCAAAGCGGCCGGGTCCATGCAGAAAGTTTTTGGATCCACTTCAACAAATACCGGTGTCAGTTTCAGCAGGGCCACTACTTCGGTGGTAGCTATATAAGTAAAAGAAGGGGTGATCACTTCGTCACCGGGCTGGAGGTCCAGCGCCATCATGGCAATCTGGAGGGCATCCGTTCCATTGGCGCAGGGAATCACATGTTTCACCCCGTGATAGGCAGCCAGCGCCTCGGAAAAACGCTGCACCTGGGGACCATTAATGAAAGCGGCACTTTCTATTACACCCAGTACCGCTTCATTGATCTCTGATTTGATCTTTTGGTACTGCAACTTCAGGTCAACCATTTGGATAGGATGCATCAAATATATTTTTAATTAAGCGCGCAAAAATAAGGAAATAGCAGCAGGTAGAAGGATTCACCTTTACTTTGCCACACATCATGAACATAATTGCCTGGCTATATACTTTCTTTATCAGGATCTATGTACTGGGGATCAGGATCGCCGCGGCAAGGAATGCCAAGGCCAAACAATGGGTTGATGGAAGAAAGACCATGTGGGATGACCTGGCCCTTAACATCGGGGCCACAGACCGGACCATCTGGTTTCATTGCGCTTCCGCAGGTGAACTGGAACAGGGTAAGCCGCTGATAGAAGGTATCAAAGCTTCATATCCTGATCATAAGATCGTGATCAGCTTTTTTTCTCCCTCAGGCTACCAGGCCGGGTTGAAATACAAATCAGCCGATGTAATCACCTGGCTTCCCGCTGACACTGCCTCGAACGCGAAACGTTTCATTGAAGCTGTGCACCCCGAACTGGCCATTTTTATCAAATACGAATTCTGGTATCACCATTTATCGGTGGCGGCCTTCCGCCACATACCCATCCTGATGGCCTCCGCCATTTTCCGTGAAGAGCAGGTATTTTTCAAATGGTATGGAAAGTTTTTCAGGCAGATACTCTTCTTATTCCGCCAATTATTTGTACAGGATGAGGCCTCGCTTCAACTGCTGGCTGCTCATGTCATCCCACACGCCACAGTAAGTGGTGATACAAGGTTTGACCGCGTAAAAAAGATCGCAGCGGCGCACCAGCCGGTACAGGAACTTCAATCATTTTTTAATGGAAGTAAACTGATTGTGGCGGGAAGTACCTGGCCAGAAGATGAAGACCTGCTCTCAACCACACTCCAACACCACGATGCCAGGCTGTTGATCATACCACATGAAATCAGCCCTTCGCACCTGCAGCAGATCATAAAAAAATTTCCTGGCGCGGAGCTTATGTCAGCAAGAAAAACCGGAGGTGAGGCACGTGTGCTTGTGGTGGATGGCTATGGTCTTTTATCAAGATTATATTTCTATGCCGATCTGTGTTATATAGGTGGTGGATTTAATAAAAGCGGTATTCATAATACACTGGAGGCGGCAGTCTATGGAAAGCCGGTGATCTTTGGCCCGCATTACCAGAAATTCAGGGAAGCCAGGGATTTGGTAGCGGAAGGTGCAGCTTTCCCGGTAAACGATTCTCAACAACTCAGGGAGATACTTTCAGATCTTTTGAATGATCCGGATTTGAAAGAAAAAGCAGGCAGGGCGGCGGCCACCTACGTGGAAAGGAATACGGGAGCGACAAAAATCATTTTGGATTACATTCAGGCAAACCGTCTTCTTACCAGGTGATAAAAATGCTGAACGGTATCCTTGCTGTCGTTCCATCCCAGCTTGAATTTGAGCTCGCGGTTGATCCAGTATTCCGCTTCGGAAAGTATATGAAAACTGTTGATCGTCTTGATGCTCCTTTCATACATGGCATCATCGCCGCGGAACAATTCGCTCACAAATGTGAAACGGTCGTTGATACCAATTCCTTTCCTGAGGTCTTTGATGGGAGTGTCTTTCAGTGAGTGCACCACTTCTTTTTTGTCTTCCTTAAGCCTGTCATTCATGGACTCCTTTTTTTCAGAAATCAGCTCATGTAATTCTTTCGGAGGCTGGTGTTGTACAAGCGTGGGTGTTTCAACGGTTGTATTAAAAGCAGGATTCAGAACCTGCTGGGGCTTTGGAGCATAACGGGATACCTGGTCTTCAGCTACTTCAGGAATGGCAGGTTTTCTCAATAAATATTCCTGGGGAGGTGTGGGAACTGCAGGTGCTTCTTCCATTTTTCTGGTAACAGCAATGGTTTCCACTTCTACAGGTTTTTCCACCTGCACCGGTTCTGCTTTCATTTTTGGAGGAGCTTCAGTTTCCTTCACCATGTCAGGTACTTCTGACAATGAGATCCTGATCACTTCTTCAGAAAAATTCATGTTAACGGGAAGGGTAACAGCTACTTTCGCGGTGCCAAGGCTGCCGTTCTTCTGCTGGAGTCTCATCAACTCGGTCTGCAGCAACTGCACGGTGAAAAGCATTTGTGCAGGGTTGGCATTCTGTTGTTTCTGTAGATACAACTTGTCAATAAGCGCCTGGATTCTTTCCATGGTAATTGGTACTTTCGCTGTTTAACGAATAGGATAATTGATAGAACGAAAAGATATGCCTAAAATTACTAAGAGATTGCCAATACATTTCTAAACAAGCCATATTTTTCCCAAATGTTTATTGAACCGAATATCAGGGGCGAACGCCGCGGATGGATCGAAGTGATCTGTGGTTCCATGTTCTCCGGTAAAACGGAGGAACTGATCCGCAGGTTGAAGAGAGCCAAAATCGCCAACCTGAAAGTGGAAATTTTTAAACCAGCTATTGATGTGCGTTACGATGAAGTAAAGATCGTTTCGCATGATGAAAACTATATACAGTCCACCCCCATTGATAATTCACAAACCATTCTGCTGATGGCGCAGGATGTGGATGTGGTGGGTCTTGATGAAGCCCAGTTTTTTGATGATGAAATTGCCAATGTATGTGATGAGCTTGCATTGAGAGGAGTAAGAGTGATTGTGGCAGGGCTTGACATGGATTTTACCGCCAAACCATTTGGACAAATGCCCTTTTTGATGGCGAAAGCGGATTTTGTAACCAAACTTCACGCGATCTGTATGAAATGTGGCGGCATTGCCAATTATTCCTACCGCATCATACCCAACGAAGAGCAGATCATGCTGGGTGCAAAGAATGCCTATGAGCCCAGGTGCAGGAATTGTTTTGTGAAAGACGGGAGCATCTGATTAAAGTTCCTTGCCGGTGATGATTCCCTCACTCATAACCATAGGAGGAACGCCAAAAATGGTACGGGTCCGGGCCTCGAGCACGAGACCTGTACGGCTGTCAACCCGGTAAGTGCTCAGCACTTCACCTTTCCTGTTATTATTATTGAGAAGCGATTTCGCATCAAGGGTTACATGATTTCCTTTAATTGAGTTAACGGTAAAGATGGTATTTGCGGAAATAGGAAGCATCCCATTTAATTGCATTTCCTTTTCCCAGGTATCACCAACCTTAACCTCTTTATTGGGAAAGATCTCAAAACCCTGGGAGAATACACCTGCCAGCATTTTTTTTCCGAAATCCGATTGCATCATCTGCATACTCACTGTTTTTGCCATCGGTGGAATATTCATGGTATCAATTACAGGTTTGATTATTTCTGTGAGTCCTTCAACTGACACTACTTTACCCATTGGATTTACTTTCATAAGCATACTTTTCCCCTTCATAGCTTTCAAAACATCATTGAAAACGCCCTCGAGCATTAACGAAAGATCTTTTTTCAGTTTTTTGGAAGTGTCATTTTCCAATTTGGGGGATTCAAGTGATATGGTAAAATCCCGGTAATGAACCCTGATGGTTTTGATGCCGTCGGATTCATCCATTACCTCCAGGGTATAACTATTGGTCATATCCGAAAAAAGGCTGTCGCCCTCTACCTGCCTTACCTTAAAATTTGCCTGGTATTCATAAACTTTTCCTTTCTGCAGGTTGAAACGGAGGCAATCTGCCTCCTTCCTGTTGCATGATAAGAGCTGGACGAACAGGATTAATAACAAAAGCAGAAGTGGACGCATACTGCAAATTAAGCAGGCTTTTGAAGGGAAGCATGTTATTTTCGCAAAAATTTTACCATTTACTCATCCAGGCAGATATGGGCACTATTTAAAAAGGATGTATTGCTGGAGATCCGCCAGCAGTATGCTTTTTACGGCGTTCTACTATACGTGGGCGCTACCATTTTTGTACTGTACATGGCGATCAAAAATCCTGACACCGAAACCTGGAATGGATTATTCTGGATCGTTCAGCTTTTCATCAGCATCAACGCGGTGGCTAAAAGTTTTTTACAGGAAAGCCGCAACCGCATGCTGTATTATCACACTATTACAGGGCCATTGAATTTTATCCTGGCCAAGCTCCTATTCAATACGGTGCTGATGATTGTTATGAGCGCCCTCAGCTTCCTGCTGTTTGCCATGTTCATGAATTATCCTGTTGAAAAATCCCTCACGTTCACAGGACTGGTTTTCCTTGGGGGCTGGAGCCTGAGCCTGGTGTTTACGTTCCTGGCAGCGATTGCCGCCAAGGCACAGCAGAACGCGGCCATCATGGCCATTCTTGGATTTCCCATCATCATTCCCCAACTTATTGTGCTGATGAATATTTCAGGAACGGTCTTCGATCCCAAAGCCATCATTCCTGTGGCTAATATCATGATCCTGGTGATATCAGATATCCTGGTGATCCTCCTCTCTGCCATCCTCTTTCCTTTTTTATGGAAGGATTGAGCTAATGTGGCTGATGGAAATATCTTATTAGAAATAATCAATGTATACTGGCCCGCCAGCGATGCCACGAAGTTTTATTTCTTCACCTGTCTTTCCCCTAATTTTGCGGCAACTTAAAAGGCTTCAATACCCCGGTCATGAAGAAATGGTGGTGGAAAATAGCAAGCATCGTTCTGCTGGTATACACGTTTACTGCTGGTTTCGGCCTGTTCTGGAAAGATGATGTTCCCCGCCTGCCCCAATTGCAGGAAACCGTCCGCAATCTTTATTTCCACGTGTGCATGTGGTTTGCCATGATGATCCTCTTTATAGTATCAGTGGTGAACGCTGTCAAATTCCTGCGTTCCAACAATCTCCGTTACGACATGATCTCAAGGCAGTATGCCGTGGTGGGCATCTGGTTCGGACTGATGGGCTATGCCACGGGCGCTATCTGGATGTCCTATACCTGGGCGGATCCCAATGAACCCGCAGCAGGATCTTTCAGTGAAATCGCGAGAGAACCCAAGCTGATTGGGACAGCGATTGCCCTGCTCATTTATTTTGCTTACCTCGTGTTGAGGGATTCCATCCAGGATCTTGATAAAAAAGCAAGGATCAGTTCCGTGTATAATATTTTCGCCTTCGCATTCCTGTTCCCTTCCATCTGGATCATTCCGCGTTTGCTTCCGAGCCTGCACCCTGGCGGTGAAGGAAGCGGCAACCCGGCGCTTAATTTCAAGGATTCAACCCCTATGATGAAGGTGGTGTTCTATCCCGCTATCATTGGCTGGACACTGTTGGGCGTGTGGATCACGACACTGAAAGTGCGCATGGCTGCTATAAAAGAAAAAACATTCTTATCATAATGAAAAGATTTTTCCTCCTCCTTTGGTTTCTCCTGTTTCAACTGATTTCCTTTGCACAGGAACGTCCCCAGGTGCAAATGGCCGACCTGATGCGTGATAATGGAAAGATTTATGTTGTGGTTGCGGTGATCCTCACCATTTTTGCCATGATCGTGATCTATCTTGTGCGTATTGACCGCAAGCTCAGTAAAATTGAAAAAAATATTCATTCCTAAAACTTAAATAGTATCTCATGTCAACGATTGCAGATTATAGTTTCTTCGGCGCTGTTGAAAAAAGTTTCGACAAAGCCGCCAAATTCACCAGTTGGGATCCAGGTATTTTGGAACAGATAAAGGCAGCCAATGCGGTTTACAGGATGAAATTTCCAGTACGCATGGATGATGGCCGTATTGAAGTAATTGAAGCATACCGTGTACAACATTCCCATCATAAAACTCCCTGTAAGGGTGGTATCCGCTTCGCCGCCGAAGTGAACCAGGATGAGGTGATGGCACTGGCCGCGCTGATGACCTATAAATGCGCAATTGTGAACGTGCCTTTTGGTGGTGGTAAGGGTGGCATCAAGATCAATCCCCGCAAATATTCTGTTTACGAACTGGAAAAAATTACCAGGCGCTATACTGCTGAACTGGTAAAGAAAAATTTTATTGGCCCTGGCACTGATGTTCCCGCGCCAGATTACGGAACAGGAGAAAGGGAGATGGCCTGGATCGTGGATACCTACGCGAGTCTTCGTCCCGGTGAGATTGATGCAGCAGGTTGTGTAACCGGCAAACCTGTAACACAGGGGGGTGTACGTGGCAGGAGAGAAGCAACAGGTCTTGGTATTTTCTACGGTATTCGTGAAGTATGTT
This sequence comes from Bacteroidota bacterium, assembly GCA_023433755.1. Lineage (GTDB taxonomy): Bacteria > Bacteroidota > Bacteroidia > Chitinophagales > Chitinophagaceae > Flavisolibacter. The sequence goes on from JAEYUA010000026.1 coordinate 19,839, forward strand.
CCATGCCAGATGTGATGGAGAAGCTGGGACTGAGCACCGGTATTGAAGGGAAGAAAGTGATCATCCAGGGTTTGGGTAACGTAGGCTATCATGCGGCTAAATTCTTCCAGAACGCAGGCGCTAAAATCATTGCACTGGCCGAATATGAAGGGGCCATCCGAAATGATAACGGCCTTGATGTGGATGCTGTTTTCGAACACCGTAAAACTACAGGCTCCATCCTCAATTTTACAGGCGCCACCAATTTTGCAAAAAACACTGACGCGCTTGAATACGATTGCGACATCCTGGTGCCTGCCGCACTGGAGAATGTGATCAATGGTGACAATGCTCCCAATGTAAAAGCAAAGATCATTGGTGAAGGTGCCAACGGTCCGCTGACCCCGGAAGCAGATGAATTTTTTGCTACCAAAGGAACACTGGTGGTTCCTGATATGTACCTTAACGCTGGTGGTGTAACTGTTTCCTATTTCGAATGGCTCAAAAACCTCAGCCACGTGAGATATGGCCGTATGGAAAAAAGGTTCACTGAAAATATGAACCATCACATCCTTGGACAAATCGAAGGGCTTACCGGCAAAAAAGTGAATGACCGTGAAAGGGAATTCATCATGCATGGCGCTGATGAAGTGGACCTTGTACACAGCGGTCTGGAAGAAACCATGATCACCGCAACAAGGGAAATCATGGAAGCGTGGAAGAAGAATCCGCAGATCCCTGATATGCGTACAGCAGCTTATGTTGTTGCCATCAACAAAGTAGGAACCAGCTATGCTGAACTGGGTATTTTCCCATAAGAATATTAGATCAAAAAAAGCCCGGCATATGCCGGGCTTTTTTTTTGCCAATGGCTATTAGCTATTGGCCATTGGCTTTTTCATCCACAGCTTTCATCAATTCATTCACCATCACATTTTCAAAAGGCATCACTGCCATTAGTTTTATCAAAAAACCCCCGACCATGCAAAAAATAACCGTAGCCCTGTTGGCCTGCCTGCTCCTTTTCTGGAGCGCCTGTAAAAAAGATGATAAGCCTTCCACCGTAACCAACCCGGTTGGTGTATCAACCCCCGTGGGCACCCCTGATGCCACACCCATTGTTCAGGAAACCATTGATGAAGCAGGCGGCACTGTTTCCAGCCAGGATGGAAGGATCAGCATCATCATTCCTGCCGGTGCACTGGAAGGTGAACAGGAGATCAGCATCCAATCCATCAGCAATCATAACCCGCTTGCCATTAAAAAAGCATTCCGCCTTTCACCACATGGTGTCCATTTCAAAAAACCCGTAATCATTGAGTTCAGTTATTCAGATGAAGATGTAAAAAATACTATTCCCGAGGCCCTGGGTATTGCATACCAGGATGCGCAGGGTGTATGGCAGGTGCAGGGAGGTGTGGTTGTTGACAAACAAAACAAGACTGTGAAGGTGAGCACCAGTCACTTCAGCGACTGGACCTTATTTGAAAGTTTTTACCTGTCGAGTTCAGGTACAGTGGTTAATACCAATGGCAGCGTGCAGCTCGAAGTGTTCACCACTGAAGATATCCTCTCTCCATTGCAACCGGGCAAGCAGGTTCCCATGGGCAAAAAAGTTTCCATGGCAGCATCTGCCATCAAAGAATGGAAACTGAATGGTGCAGGCAGCCTGCAGCGCAATGGCGCCAAAGCAACCTATAAAGCGCCTGCAACGGTACCCGGTGCACCCAATCCCGTTGCGGTGAGTGTGAATCTCGATCTCAAACAACGCGGCACCTTTCTTCTTCTCAGGCATATACAGGTTCAAAATGATGATGGCGAGATCGAAATCAGGGTAGATGGAAATGCCTGGGTGAAAAAAACTGCATCCATCGCGGTACGCAGGCCGGATGGTCATATCGCGATTGCAGACAGCGATGGCGATACACAGGGCAGTTATATTCTTATACAGTTCCTGGGTGGTGTTGGTACGCACAATTATAAAGACCCGTCCTCCAATATAGGTGCCCATATACATTACCACATCACTGACATCGTGAACTATTCCTGTTTCTACATTAATGGTAATGACGTGCTATTACCCAGTGGTGGGGGTATCACAGTAACCAGTATGGGTGAGGATGATGGTTTTATCAAAGGAACTTTTAGGCTTGAACCGGCGGGTTATGGCGATAACCTGAAAAACACCATCAATATAGAAGGAAAATTCAGGGTGAAAAGAGGATTTCCCCTTTAATAATTAAACCGGTACTAGTAGCTGTCTTTCCGAAAGGAGGGGCAGCTTTATTATTACATCAATCACCTATTTTTCTTCAATAACATGACCCAGGTAAGGTAAGTGCTGGATATGGATATTATCTTTAAGCTTTATTCCCATGAAAAGAATTCTTACAACAGGCCTGATTGCAGGCGTGGTGCTTTTTATACTGAGCTACGGAGGTTTGTTTCTTACTATCCGGTTCTTCCCGGAATTATTTGTGAGTTATAATAATCCTTTATTCAAATCAGACGGCAGCAGGGATCTTCTTTTTTACATGCATGCTTTTATTATCAGTTTTGCACTGGCCTGGTTCTGGGCAAGATTCAAAAGAGATTTTAAGGGACCCGCCCTGTTGCGGGGACTGGAGTTTGGAATTGTTTATGGACTGGTTGCCCTCCTCCCTGTAATGTGGATCACTTTCAGCTCACTGGACATCACTATAGTAATTGTGATGAGCTGGTTCCTTTATGGATTATTCCAGGCAATTGTAGCCGGTATTCTTTTCGCATGGATCAATCCCTGATCCTTACAGCACTTTCACACGAAGATCAAACAACACCTCCAGTTGATTTTGGGTTTTGATCATACCTCCTATCTTACTGGGTGGTTTGATATTAAAATCGGAGAATTGAATCTTTTGAGTACCTACAAGATTTATCTGGTTACGATCCGCTGAAACCACTTTATAATTAACCTCCACCTGGCGGCTAACCCCGGCAAGTTCAATCACCACCCAGCCTTTCATAAGCGCATCCCTGCTGTTTTCATCCGGATATCTTCCCAGGGTGAGAAACCGAATGGTAAGCCGTGGAAATTCTTTTGCCTTAAGCGTTTTTCTCAGGTCAGAAGTCATGATGGAATTATGGCAATCGAATTTTTGTACACTGAGTCCAATTTGCCCCTGCAGTTTTAAAGGCGCTGTACCCTGCCTGGCTACCAGGATGGTATCGGGTGTATCATAACCCACAATTTCACAACTGAAACTGTTTACATTGGTCTTGCCGTCCACCTTCAGTGAACAACCTTTTGTAACCACCCATTTTGTATATGAGATACCACCGGTTCTGAAACCCGCAAAAAGAATAAAAATAAAAACCAGGACCAGGTACCTCATTTCTGTTAAATCATGTTTTTAAAGTGGCGGTTAGGGTTTGCAGGTCCTAGTGACAGCACTCAAACCCAAAATATTGAATACCCGGCAAATTACCGAGAAGATAGGCTTTTGATTATTATTGCAATCAATTATCAAACTGAGTAATATCAGGAAACCTGCAAAGAACTATGGAAAAAGCCAGCATAAAAAAAACAAGGATAGCGGTGATTGGTGTGGGTGCGGTTGGTAGCACTACTGCCTACACCTTGTTGCTGCGGGAAAGGATGGACGAACTGGTTTTGATTGATGCCAATAAGGAAAAAGCCATCGGTGATGCGCTGGATATGAATCATGGACTTCCCTTTTTAGGCAAGGCCAGGGTTTGGGCGGGTGATTATGCAGATTGCGCCGGAGCGGATATCGTTGTGATCACAGCGGGTGCCGCACAAAAACCGGGAGAATCCAGGATTGACCTGCTCAAAAGAAATGTTGCCATCTTTCGCAGTATCACAGATGAAGTGCTTCGATACAACCAGGATGGAATCCTGCTGATCGCATCCAACCCGGTGGACATCATGAGTTATTTCACCCTGCAGAAATCAGGCTGGCCTTCACATCGCGTGATAGGTTCGGGCACCCTGCTCGACAGCGCCCGGTTCCGTTACCTGATTGGCGATAAACTCTCCATTGATCCGCGGAGTGTGCATGCGCATATCATTGGGGAACATGGAGATTCTGAACTGCCGCTCTGGAGCCTGGCCAATATCGCCGGATCCGAGATCCTGCTGGATGAGGATGACAGGCAGTCCATCTTCGAAAATACCCGTGATGCTGCCTACCGTATCATCCAGGCCAAAGGCGCCACCTATTATGCCATTGCGCTGGCGCTCGACAGGATCTGCACTGCCATCCTCAGGAATGAAGCTTCTGTGCTGAATGTTTCCACCCTCTTAAATGATTATCATGGGGTGAGTGATGTGTACCTGGGCGTGCCCTGCATTGTTGACAGAAGCGGCATTCGTGAAGTACTGAAACTTACGATGAGCGAAGAAGAAAAAAAACTGTTGCACCAGTCTGCCGATAAATTAAAAGGGTTGATTAAAACGCTTGCTTTATAAATGTGATTCATATCATGAAGACAGGATGCTTTATACCAGTTATTATTTAAGGATACTACATGTTATGAGATAGATTACAGCAATTCCTTAGTTGCTTATTAGAAAACCAATAACTCTGCATTATGTTAATGGAATTGGTACGCACTCATGCCGGTGATCCGGATTTTGTTAAACTGGTGAAACAACTGGACGCAGACCTGGCAGAAAGAGATGGACGCGAACATGATTTCTATTCGCAGTATAATGGGTTGGACTCTATTCCTCACGTAATTGTTGCCTATGCGGATGGTGAACCGGTGGCCTGTGGCGCAATCAAGCCATTTGATTCAGAAAGAATGGAGGTGAAAAGAATGTACACCCTCCCGGAATTCAGAAGCAGGGGGCTTGCAGGCAGGATTCTGGAAGCGCTTGAACAATGGACCGCTTCATTGGGATATGCCGGATGTGTACTGGAAACAGGCAAGCGTCAACCGGAAGCGATCACATTATACCTGAAACATCATTACAACATGATCCCCAATTACGGGCAATATGCCGGGGTGGAAAACAGTGTGTGTTTTGAAAAAAAATTTAAAGATCAGTAATTACCCCTGGCGGTTTTCCTATCCATAAAATTCACCAGGTATCCCAGTCCATAGAGGACCACCGAAAGGGTCAGTGCAAATACCAGCACGTAAGCCAGGTTCTCTCCATCCATCAGAACCAGGAAGGGATTCTGGTACACCAGCAGACCAACAAACAGGTTGATGAACAGTACAAGAGCATTGGAAAACACCAGGAGCAACTGGAAGCCGCGTGAAATTTTGAACCTGGTTAGATGGCGGAACATATTGATCAGTTTTATTAGGTACAAAACTGCATGCATAGCTGGCTGCTAAAAAGCGGAATCGGTTGAATTGAGGAATCTGTTGACTGGTTTGTTGAAAGACGTGATCCTTACTGCCTCAGTGATCCTGTACTATCATCCTGTTGTCATAGAAAATTTCCCGGGGCCGCTCAGTGCGAAGTACAGGTGGATACAAACAAGAAGCAAGGGAGTAGTCATTTCCTCGAAACTGTCACCCCTGTGGACCATAAACAGGGCTACCAGGAAATTGAATACCATTAATGATGAAGCCCAACGGAATAAAAAACCGGTAATGACCAGCAAACCGCAAAGAAGTTGCGCATACACAGAAATCACCGCGCAATAAAGTGGTAGCGGGAAGTGGTTCAGTTCCAGGAAATCCCTGAACCGCAACATGTGCTCCCAGCTCATAACATTATCAATTACCCCGTAAATAAGCCGGATGCCTACTACCAACCTTAGTAATAATAATCCTGCATGTGCCCTGTTATCTTGCTGATGCTGCGTCCACATTTCTTCCAAAGAAAATGGAATTCATCATCAGTTTGCTACCGCCCAGCCAAAAAGCCCGCAAATTGGGATTATCGGCAATGGAGATGACTCTTCCGGAACCAACAGTGTTTACAATTACAGCAGCGGAATTCTTCACCACATCATAATTCTGCCGGCTCAACCACCCGCTTTGCAGCGGTGCATCCTTATAATAGTAAGGAGTGGCGTAAGGATTTTTACTTTTCTCCATGAATACACTGTTACCTTTGAAGAGACTTACGTACGGTGAGGTATAACCGTAAGCAAGCGGATGGGAAAGATCCACTTCAGCACGAAAGATGGCGCCGCTCATGCGTTGGGCACCCTGTACCTGCTCCCTGTCCACATAGCTGAGTGTTCTTGTACTGTCGGCTGAAGATTTCAGTTTTTTGAAACTTACCTGGCTGATGCCGTTCTGGGCTGCCCATGTTACCGCTTCTTCTGTAAGTATCAGTGTTCCTCCGCCCTGTACCCACGACTTTAATTTTTCCTTGTTCAGGTCAGCATAGGAACCACTCACCATAATGATGGTGTTGTATTTGGAAAGATCCACCCGGTTGAAGGTACCAGTTTCAAGGTGGCTCACCGGGATGTTGAAACGCTGGTCCATGAGGTGCCAGATCTCGCCGGCATCAAGTGCATTCACTCCCTGGCCGACAAGCATCGCAATGGATGGTTTGGTTAATGCGCTAAAAAGTGAGCTGCCGAAATCACTGCCTGCTGAAACATTACCGTTTTTAATGGCATGGAAGTTCACGCTGTAACGCGCAGCAATGGATTGTACCAGGCCATATACCTCCTGTTCAGATTTTTTTTGCATGGAAACCGGGATCAGTATGGAACCATAACTGAACGTCTCTCCTTCTGCGCCCTGGGATGCGGGCAGGGTGAATTTATTGGTAGCCACTTTTGTAAATAACCCTTCTTTCTGTAATTCATATAATGCAGCAGGGGCTTCAAACCCACGCCAGTCGAGAAGGTAGCCAATGGCTGAACGTCCGCCATTCACCTGTCCTTTAGTTTGTATCTCTTCCGCTATTTTTTTTCCAAGCAGGGAGGCATTGTAAGCAGGTTGTTTCATTTCTGCATAAGGCAATCCGAATGCAAGAGGCATGGTCCAAGAAGTGATATCATAAAACAGGCTGTCGGTATAGTTCAGTGTTTTTTCAAATATGCCCCTGATCAACCGGTACTGGGGCTGGTTGGTTGGAATGACATAAGCGGCGCCCTGCCTGAATTCATAACCATCAGCTTTTACCGTTTTACCAAGGTCATAAATATCGATCTGGTGCCTGCGCAGCATGTTCACAAAAATGGCGTTACGCGCAGGGTCATTCGCATCTCCAAATACATACGCTTTTATGGGGGCCGTAGCAGCTTCCTGCATGGCGGTCTGGTAAAATGTACGCTGCCAGTCAAGAAATTCTTTTCTAAGTGCTTTGGCCCCTTCAAGAGTGGAAAGCGTTGTAACAAACTGGTTGCGGATGGTAAAAGGAAAAGTGAGAATGCCATTGGCTGTTTCCTGCGCATGGCCCCTTGATGATGCCTGTTCAAAAAGAATACCGATGGAACCATTCACATCCGGGTAGGTAGAACCTTTGCCATAATAAAAATCATCGTAATTCTCTTTGGTAAAATAAAGGGAACCGATACGGTCAAGAAAAGCAGCATGAAATTTTCCCAGCTTACCCGTCAGCTCCTGGTTCATTTGAGGAGTGATAGGATTTACCCTGGAAGGAACACCTGGCTGAAAAAAGAATGTGGCATTGCTGCCTTGCTCATGATGATCCGTAAGAATGTTAGGTTTCCATTTGTGGAACCATTCGAGACGGTTACGGCTTTCCACATGCTGGGCCGGCAGCCAGTCGCGGTTGAGATCAAACCAGTAATGGTTAAAGCGGCCTCCCGGCCACACTTCGTTGAACTCCCTGGAATTGGGATCAGTTACCAGGGTTTTGCCTTTATGCTGGTTGGCCCAGGTGGAGAAACGCTGGAGGCCATCAGGATTGAAGGAAGGATCAAAAAGTATAATGGTATTTTCAAGAAGCTCATCTACCTGTTTGCCTTTGGCTGCAGCCAGATAATAAGAACTGAGCAGGGCCGCGTTGGCACCACTCGGCTCATTGCCATGAATAGAGTGGCCGATATACACCACAATGGGCATACTGGCTGTATTTAGTGATGCAGACTTTGAAGGATCGGTCAGTTGCACATGTTGCTGGCGGATCTGCTCCAGGTTCTGGTGATTTTTTGGAGAGGTGATGATGAGTAACACCTGGGGACGGCTCTCGTAAGAGTATCCCATGTTTTCAATTTTGATGCGTGAGGGAGCTGCAGCAGCCAGGGCATACATATAGTTTACCAGCCGGTCGTGCGTTACATGCCATGCACCCACTTGATGATGTATGACAGATTCAGGTGTAGGAATGGCAGGATCGTACTGCACACTGTCAGGCAGGTAATAAGAAAGCTCCTGTGAACGGGAAAAGAGTGAGAAGAAAAGAAGCGTGAAAAGAAGAGTTATTCTCATAAACAGTTGTTAGAAAAGTGAAATTAAGAAAAGCAAGCCATTGGCTAATGGCCAAGGCCAATAGCTCATGCTGTATTTTTAACAACTATAAATTCCATCAGGCACAATTTTTACAATACACATTTGTGTATAACTAACCCTGGCAGATTGAATGGAGATTTATTTATCTTACAGTAAAGGTTATTATACCAAAACGGGATTTAATCCGGATCCTGCAAGGATCAGCCACAGGCGGACAAGCAGGAAATGCCGGGAATTAAGCAAAACGAAAACCTGATCGAATTGAGAGACACAATCATTAACCTGGAAACCGTAAACCCTATTGAGTTCTTTGGAGTAAACAACGGTAAACTGGACATTCTTAAGAAAAAATTTCCCTTACTCAAAATCCTTTCACGCGGCACACAATTAAAACTGAGCGGGGCACCCGAACAGGTAGAAGGCGCTCGTGAAAAGATCGATCTCATTGTGCAGTACCTCGAAAGAAATGGCCACATGAGTGAAAATTATTTTGAACAGATCCTTGGTGGCGATGATGCCGAAACGGTCGATAATTTTATTGAACGTAATCCCAATGATGTACTCGTATTTGGTCCCAACGGCAAAACCGTAAGGGCCCGTACGGCCAACCAGAAAAGGCTGGTGACCGCCTCTGAAAAAAATGATGTGGTCTTTGCCATTGGTCCTGCAGGTACCGGTAAAACCTATACGGCTGTAGCCATGGCGGTAAGAGCTTTAAAGAACAAGGCGGTTAAAAAAATCATTCTTACACGTCCCGCTGTAGAAGCAGGTGAAAGCCTTGGTTTCCTGCCTGGTGACCTTAAAGAAAAGATCGATCCTTACCTGCGTCCTTTGTATGATGCGCTGGATGATATGATACCTGCCGATAAGCTGGGCTATTATATGAGTACCCGCACCATCGAGATCGCACCGCTGGCTTATATGCGCGGCCGTACGCTCGACAACTGTTTCATTATTTTGGATGAGGCCCAGAATGCCACGGACCTTCAACTGAAAATGTTCCTGACGCGTATTGGAGGTAATGCCAAGGCCATCATTACCGGTGACCTTACTCAGGTAGACCTGCCACGCAACCAGAAAAGCGGATTGGCAAAAGCCAGCCGCATTCTGCGCAATATTGATGGCATCGGGTATATTGAACTGGATGAAGAAGATGTTGTACGTCACAAACTGGTGAAGGCCATCCTGAAAGCTTACGACAAGGAAGGGCAGCGGGAAATGGAACAGGAGGAGGAAGAAAAAAAAGAGCGTAAGGAAAGACGCTGGTAAAATTGTTTACTAACCTGGTTACGATAGAGAAGTGTCTGATGGCACTTCTTTTTTTATGGGCGACAGCCATTGGCCTTCTTTATTTATTTTTTGCCCCCTGTACCTCTCTTAGTAGTTTTGCCGCATGAATAAATTATGGTTGCTGCTGAGCCTTTTTCTCTTTGCCTGCAATGATGCGGACGAAACAACCGCCGGTGCTGAGAACGCACATGACGCGGCCGGCATGTTCATCAATAATGTATTGGACGGAAATTTTGATGATGCGCGCAAACTGATGGTGAACGATGGGGAGAACAACCACTGGCTGAACGAGACTGAAAAAAAATACATGCACCTGGACCGGGAAGATAAAAGAGACATGCGTGAATCGGAACCTACCATCTACGAAACAAAAAGGCTGAGCGACTCGGTTTCCATCATTTATTATTCCAACTCTTACAACAACCGGAAGGACTCTGTAAAACTTGTTCGCCAATCAGGCCAGTGGCTGGTTGATCTCAAATTCACTTTTCCTGTAGCTGATATTCCTAAAAATGCTCAATAATATTTTACTGGTAGGATTAGGCGGTGGGCTCGGCAGCATACTGAGGTTTCTTTGCCAGCGTTCACTCAATAACAATTTTCCCTATGGTACCCTGCTGGTAAACCTTGCAGGATGTTTTATCATAGGGCTCGCCTGGGGTTATTTTGCCAGGAATATGGAGGCGCCTTCGCGCTTGTTCCTAATAACAGGACTATGCGGTGGCTTTACTACTTTTTCAGCTTTCACCCAGGAAGGCGTTCAGATGATGATGGACAACCGCTGGGCTGTTTTTATTATCTATACAGGTTTGAGTGTGATGGCAGGGCTGCTGCTGACCTATCTCGGATTTAAAATAACACAAGCATGAAAACAACCAACGTATTACATCCCTGGCATGGCGCCAGCTATGGCAATAACGCACCTGCACAGGTCAATGCCATGATCGAAATCTCACAAGGCTCCCGTACCAAGTATGAAATTGATAAAACTACCGGACTACTGAAACTTGACCGGGTGATCTATTCTTCTTTTCATTACCCGGTGAACTATGGATTTATTCCGCAAACACTCGGTCATGATAATGATCCGCTTGACATCCTGGTTCTTTGCTCCCAATCCATCCAGCCGCTTTGCCTGGTTCATGCAACTGTTATCGGCAATATGCAGATGATTGATTCCGGTGAGAAGGATGACAAGATTATTGCTGTGGCCACCAAGGATCCATCTGTCAACCATATTTCCTCCATTGAAGAAATGCCGCCGCATTTTATCAATGAGCTCCGTAATTATTTTGAACAGTACAAGGTTCTTGAAAACAAACAGGTGCAGATCGAAGAATTTCAATCCAGGGAGATCGCCTATTCCATCATCAACGAAGCAATTGATTACTACAAACAAAATTTCGGCTGATGCGCATCCAAAATAAACCTCATCAAATGACAGCACAAATCATTATCATACTGGCCCTCATTGGACTGGCAGCCGGAATGCTCAGCGGACTGGTAGGCGTAGGTGGAGGCATCATCATTGTACCGGCACTGGTTTTTTTCCTTGGCTTTTCTCAATACCAGGCACAGGGTACTTCGCTCGGACTGCTGCTCTTACCTGTTGGCATACTCGCCGTGATGAGCTATTACCAGAAAGGACATATTGATGTGAAAGTGATTGGCATCATGGCAGCCGGATTTGTGCTGGGAGGTTTTTTGGGCAGTAAACTGGCACTTGCCATCTCTGAAACAGCCGTGAAAAGAATTTTCGCGGTAATCCTTTTTTACTCAGCTTTCAAAATGCTGGGATGGGATATGTGGATTTATAAAACGGTCAGAAATATCTTTTCATAGCACAGAGATCGTGCGTACGCTTTCCATTTTCACTATTCACAATTCCTTTTTCGTCAAGCCGGTCTATCCTCACCTTTCCCGAAGCATGAATGATCTTTTGCCCGGAAAGTATGATACCCACATGGATCACTCTTCCTTTTTCATTATTAAAAAAAGCAAGGTCGCCTTCCCGTGCTGAGGAAAGATCGGGAACCACCTGACCCTGGTCCACCTGCAAATAAGCATCTCTTTTCAGCTTTATCCCAAGCAGTTTGAAGGCCGTTTGCACAAAACCACTGCAGTCCACTCCCATGAAGGTTTTTCCACCCCATAGATAGGGCGCATTGATCCAGGGCTGGATGATCTTCCTGAGATAGTCCTGGTCAAATGGTTTGAGCAGGTTGCGATAGGTGCCATGGTATTTATAACGCTCATCCCAAAGCAGGCGGGTTTCTTCATCGAAGCCGGTTAAGGAAGCACCCATGGGCGCATTGATCAACTGGTCGGGCAGGGTTACGGGATTGGTGATATTGGTTGCAACATAATTGATATCACCGGTTGCCACTTCCTTGCTGATCTCAGTAACCAGGTGATAGGTGAGCCAGCCTTCATAATCGTCGTATAAAGACCTGACCCGGTACCACTCTCCTTTTTCTTCCAACACTTCCATGGTTTCACCAAACAAGAGCTGGTTCACTAATTCGGAACGGTGCGCGGGCTCGATTCTCACGGGTGCGGCTGCCACTGTACTGATCGCGTATTGCATAAAAAGAATAAAGATTGATTTTGATTATGCAAATTTGCAGGGTTTGAGTCATATAACAGAGCCGGGCCTGATAAGCTAAGATCAACATGCATGCACACCAACCGCTATGATCATATGAGTGACAGTGAACTGCTGGAACTGTACTATAAGGACAGGAACCAGGAGTGGATCGGCATCCTGCTGGAGCGGTATACACTTTTATTGCTCGGTGTATGCATGAAATACCTGAAGGATGAAAATGAAGCAAAGGATTGTGTGCAGCAGGTGTTTCTTAAGGTGCTGACAGAAGTATCCAAATACAGGATCGAATTTTTCAAGTCCTGGCTTTACATGGTTGCCAAAAATCACTGCCTCATGCGGCTGCGCGACAAACCAGGCAAGGTGAAGGAACTTCACGAACACCATGCGGTAAGCGCCGATCCTGACCGTTTTGAACTGGCTAATGATGGAAAAGCGTACGACCTGCTGGAAGACGCCCTGAATGAACTGGGAGAAGAGCAAAGGCAATGTGTAATTTTGTTTTACCTTAAAAAACTCAGTTATGGCCAGGTCAGTGAAAAAACAGGCTACAGCCTGATGCAGGTAAAAAGTTATATTCAGAATGGAAAACGAAACCTCCGCATCATCCTTGACCGGAAGTTGGGGGAAGCGAATAAAAAATGAGCGGCAATCTTAAAGACATATTATCCAACCTCAATCCTGAGATAGACCAGGAAACACTGATGCGTTACCTGCAGGGGCAACTCTCTGCCGAGCAGCAGCATGAAGTGGAGAAGCAAATGATGGATAATGATTTTGATTCCGACGCGCTCGAAGGTTTGGAAGAATTTAAAAACAAGAGGAATATCAACCACCTGGTTGAACAGCTCAACAGGGATCTCAAAAAAAGGACTGAAAAGAAAAAGAAGTTCAGAAAAAAAATGCAATTACAGATCGAACCATGGATCATAGCCGCCGTGGTCATGATCCTGCTCCTCGTTGTAATTGCATTCTTCGTAATCAGCAGAATGGATAACTAGCAGCTAAAAGCTAGCAGCTAGCAATTTACTGATACTGAATATATACTGGTATCGGCCTCAGGTTCAGAATATCCTCGTATCTCATCATCTCTTTCAAACCAGATTTCTCAGTATCGTTCACATAAAATAATTTGAAGCCTGTGAACTGTACGGGTTCATTCTGGATCCAGTGCCTGTAAGTTCCTTTTTTAAGATCGGGAGGGCCCCAGCCATCCATGTCCATAACAATCTGCACTTCGGGGCGCAATTTGATCTTGCTGGCATTTGTCACCATACCTTTTGTAAAACGGTGCACTACGAACATCTTGGGAGGCAGGTTATGCTTCCTTACCAGTTCCCCGAGATAATTACTGATCCAGTCAATATCTACCGCATCCAGGCTGCCAATCACACTGCCCGGTCTTGCATTTCCTTTGGCTTTCATGGCAAATTCGGGATCGATACCAAAATGCACATTAGGCATTGATAAATATTTTTCAAACAGAGGCACTTCGGTCTGCACATCACTCAATCCTACCTGCACATCAATAAATACTTCAGCATTGATTTCTTTGGCCCATGCTATCACGGTATCAATATGTTTATGTGGCAGGCGGTATCTCCATTTACCATCAGCGCCGGCAGTACCCTGCGCAGTTACCGCGATATAGTGGAGGGCTGGAATGGATTTGATCACGGTATCCAGTTTGTTCCATTTATCCACTTCAGCGAGGAGCCTGGGGATCATCTCATTCTTCGGCCATTTGCCAAGTGCACCCATCCTGTTGTTAACGATATTTCCATAGTAGGCAATCACCCTGTTGAAAGGAAGAACAGCACCAGGCAATGGGTAATCATGCTTTACAGGCCAGCGACCGGTAGTATCACCGTTGGCTGTATGTTTCTGGAGACGGTCGTACAGCGCTGTGTCAAGGGTGGGCACCGCAGGACCGGCAACAGGATTATTTTTACCAGGTGAAGTAGTATCCGAAGTGGTTGATTTAACCTCTTTGGCGTTGTTGTTACAGGCAGCAAGTGCCAGTACCACCAGGAGTGCGAAACAGTTTTTCATATTTAATGGCATAAAGGCCGAAGATATTCAAACTGAACTTCATTTATAAACAATGACTGAATAATATTTTCAGAAGATTATTTGCAGGATTTTTATATTGTGGGAACTAAAACTAACAGCATATGGAAGATTTTCCTGTAGGTTTCATTGTCGTGTATTTCGCGGTGATCATAGTAATGATCGCTGCCATGTGGAAAGTGTATGAAAAAGCCGGCCAACCCGGGTGGGCCGCCATCATACCCATTTACAATATCTACGTATTACTGAAAATTGTAGGGAAGCCAACCTGGTGGCTGATCATGTATTTCATTCCCTTTATCAATGTCATTTTTGCCATCTGGACTACCAACATGCTTTCCAAAAGTTTTGGAAAGGATGAAGGTTTTACCGCAGGATTGATCATCCTTAGTTTCATCTTCTACCCCATCCTGGGTTTTGGCAGTGCCCGTTACCTTGGGCCATTCGGGGATCCGCAGCGGTTTGCCGAAATGCAGGGACAGCACAATTTTGATTTCGAACACCCGAAACAATATCAATAATCACGGATCCCGCCTTTGGGCGGGATTTTTTTTTGGAAACAGTTCCTTTAAATTCTCCCCCGGGTTTCCGTTTTTCCTCCGAGGGCATCACCGGGCATGAAAATTTTGAGCAATAGCGTCAAAAGCATATGAGTAATTCAAAAGAAGAAAGCCGTAACCTGGCGGCTGACAGGGGAAAG
The DNA here is from genome assembly GCA_023433755.1 of Bacteroidota bacterium. Classification (GTDB taxonomy): domain Bacteria; phylum Bacteroidota; class Bacteroidia; order Chitinophagales; family Chitinophagaceae; genus Flavisolibacter. Next base: position 34,883 of record JAEYUA010000026.1, read on the forward strand.
AATGACGATCCGGCCCTGAGAGATGATTCAGCCATACAGCCGGGGGTGCAAACGGTAAGTACCGGTAAAAAGGATGGGGCCAATGAACAGCTCACCAGGACCCATTCGGATAATACTGAGGGAAATAAAAATGCGGATCCACGTTTTGATGATGTGGATAAGGATTGAAAATCCAAAGAAGATACGCCTGGACCATTGATCCAGGCGTATTTGTTATTGCTTATCCTTCGCTCGCAGAATCCTGGTTCTGCTGGTTATTCCTGCTTCTTCTTCCTCCGGAACTTTGACCGCCTCTTCTGCCGATCTCACTCATATGCTCGCGGTTGCGGCTTACGATTTCTCCACCTTTCCTTCCGGCTTTACGGGCTTCATCACTGTTCCATTCATGGGCAACACCCTGGCGGTGTGCGGCACGTCCGCCTTCGCTGGCGATCTGCCTTTGCCTTTCGGGACTCATGGCTGCAAAACCACGGTTGCTCCTGCCACTGCTGCGGCCATTTTCATTGGCACCTGAAACCTGGTCACGATCCACCTGATTTTCACGGTTTTCCATATTCTGGTTTTCAGATAATCCTCTTTGTTCTGACATAGCTCTGTACATTTAAAAGGTTAACGAATGAGTTGGATGAAGAGTTTTACAACAAAATGATGCCGGACTCATTTAAAGGGGAATAGATGAGCCAGTGGGTAAAAGCTGGTATAGAAATCAACAATTTGCGTATTAGCAGCCACGGCTGCGGTATATCAATGTCTCAGGATGGTGAAACTTTCAAAATAGGCCTCCTCCACAGCCGTATGCTCAATGCCGCTTACCCTTGCCCCGGGCGGCCCTTTTTTGCACCAGCCGATAAAGACCTCAAGTTGGGAACTATTTCCTGATGCGACCATTTCCACATGACCTTCCGGCGTATTCTTGATCCAGCCCGTAATACCGAGGGCATTCGCCTTTTCGCGGGCTGTTGCCCTGTAATACACTCCCTGTACTTTTCCTTTGATAAGCAGATGAACCGTTGGCATAAGATTTTCGAAAATAATCAAAACAAATAATGGACAAAAAGCAGGATCATAAAGAAGAAAAGGAAATGATTCCCGTGAAGAAAGCAGGCAGTGAGCAGGAAGGTCTGGCCAGGAATCCGAATCCAAGGGCCAATGAAAATATTGATACCGGGGATGGAGACCGGGAAAGAACCAGCGGTGCCGGAACCGAAATCACCGATGGTGAAGCAGGGTAAGAGTTCTATTTAACATCACCTCCAATTCCGTTTCTCTGTTTTTGCATGGAGCGGATCATGGTGCCATAATCCCAACGGTAAACCATGGCATTTACTGTTGCAGCAATCCGTTTTGCCCTTGTGGGATCGGTTTTCGCGCTGTCGATCCATTTGGTGAAGTAGTTGCGGTGTCCCTGCGGCAGGCTTTTATAAAATTCCAACGCTTCGGGTTCATCCTGCAGGCATTCCATCAATTCGGGAGGAGGCAATATTTCATTGTGATCTACCTGCATTTCCACTTTTACCGTATCTCCTTTTTGTTTTTTAATCAGCTTGCGGATGTTGGCATTGAGCGGAAGAATAAAATCTCCATTGCCCATGGGAATCAGGGCAAGCAATTCATAAGGAGTTGTGTCCAGCCTTCCTTTTACCCTGAAACCCTTCCTGTTGCCTGGCACCAGTTTTTCAGCGCTTGCAGCCGGAACATCTATGTATGTCCAACCGGTTTTTTCACCCTGCTTCGCAAATCTTTTGATGGTGGCGGTCCACTTGATCATTAATACACGGTTTTATTTTCCATGTTTTTCCAATCGTCAAATACTTTTTTGGCGGAGGGTGTGGGCATATGAATAAATGGGATGTTTCTTTCAGAAGTTTCTTTTTCAATCTCTTCGTAAATGAACTGGTCGTCGAATAAAATCTCTGCAGCTTCAGTTTTTGTATTGGCAAAAAATACACGGGCTGGCCTGGCCCAGTAGATGGCACCAAGACACATGGGGCAGGGTTCGCAGCTTGCATAGATATCGCAACCCGTCAATTGAAAACTATTGAGTTCTTTACAGGCATTCCTGATGGCAACCACTTCCGCGTGTGCGGTAGGATCATTTGATGTAGTGACTTCATTGGAACCTTCTCCAATAATCTTCCCATCTTTTACAATCACGCAGCCAAATGGTCCGCCTTTCCGGGACTGCATTCCCTGCCTTGAAAGCTCAATCGCACGGTCCATGAATAGCTGTTCTCCTTTGGTCATAGTGCAAAGTAAAGGAATAGTTGGGCCAGTTGGAAGTCGGTAGTCGGTAGTCTGTAGTCGGTAGTCGGTAGTTCAAAGTTCAAAGTCGGTAGCCTGTGGGTCGAATATGTACTTGATGACCGTAGAAGTTAAGAGTTTATCGGGCTCTATGATTTTCGTTTTTTATTTTATTTCAACCCTGGCGTTCTTTGCTCTCATTTGCGATATTTGCAGTTTCATTTGACTTTTGACTTTTGACTTTTGACTTTTGACTTTTGACTTTTGACTTTTGACTTTTGACTTTTGACTTTTGACTTTTGACTTTTGACTTTTGACTTTTGACTTTTGACTTTTGATTTTTGATTTTTGACTTTTGACTACCGACTACCGACTACCACCTACCAACTATCTCTTCAAAAACCTTCCCTTCAAAAGCTTCTCCATCACTTCATCGCGGCTATTGCGGCTGATGGGTATCTTATGACCGGCGATGGTGATTTCGTTCCCTTCGATACTGTCAATATTTGACGCGGCAATGATGAAGGATTTATGTGTTTTGATAAAGAGGCCTGGAGGCAGATACTCCTCAATGGATTTAAAAGTGAGATAGGTGATGTATTTTTTGGTTGAAGTATGGACAGCCACATAATTCTGCAGGGCTTCAACATAGAGGATCTCATCAAAACGGAGTTTGACCAGTTTATTATCTGCTTTAATGAAAAAGAAATCTTGCCCGGCATCCAGCTTTTTGTTCTCCTGGCGCAATTCGTAATACGCTCTCGCCTTTACGGCAGCTTTGAAAAACCGCTCGAAAGAAATGGGTTTAACGAGATAGTCCAGTGCATTCAGTTCAAAACCTTCAAGGGCATATTGGGGATATGCCGTTGTAAACACCACGGGCGGTGCATTTTTCAGGCTTCTGAAAAACTCCACTCCGGTAATCTTTGGCATTTGTATGTCCAGGAAGATTAACTGCACCTTTCCTGATTCCAGTTCGGTCATGGCTTTCACCGGGTCTTCAAATGCAGCATGGAATTCAAGGAAGTCTACATCATTGATATATTCAATGATTCCCTTGCGTGCCAGGGGTTCGTCATCAATTACAATACAGGAAATCTTTTGCATCAGTTTCCGGGTTTTAATTCCAGTTGCACATCAAACCATCCCTCACCATTGCTGATATGCAACTGGTGTTTTTCAGGGTATAATAGTTCCAGCCTCCTTTTTACATTGGCTAAACCTATTCCCCCTGAACCAGGATGTGCAGGTTTTATTTTTCCATCCGTTGTATTGCGCACCCTGAACTGTACCAGCCCGTTTCTCATAGCCAATGCCACCTGAATCTCATTGTTGGATTCATTTGATACATGCTTGAAAGCATTTTCAACAAAGGGGATCAATAACAAAGGTTCAATGGAAAAAGACGGCATGCCTTCTTCTATATCCAGGGAAATGGAGGATGAATCATCCTTCCTCAGGCGCTGCAGCTCAATATAATCACGCAGGTAAGCTATTTCTTTTTCAATGGGAATTTTTTGATCTTTCACTTCATACAACTGGTAGCGCAGCATCTCTGAGAATGTATGCAACGCTTTCCTCGCCTCAATATTTTTTTTGTCGATCAGGAAGTAAACTGAATTCAGTGAATTGAATAAAAAATGAGGATTGATCTGCGATTTCAAAAAATTCAGTTCCGATTCTGCTTTCTCCCTGGCTACCTCCGCCAGCCTTTTCTGAATGTTGATATAATCAATGATCAGTTTAACCGCCACGCCTGCCGTCACCAGGAAAAAATGAGGGATCACGTTATTATAAACCCTCTCTTTTAGATTCACTCCAGGATTGCCTTCCGCTATAGATCCGGTAATATACATTTTGATGATGCTGCTTACCAGTATTAATGCCAGGTAAATGAAAATAAAACTGAAATATTTTTTGCGATAAAGAAGACGGGGTATCAGTACCAGGTTGGCCATGTAAACAAGAATAGCAAGGTCTAATGTCTTTACAGTAGTGATGGCCGCCGCTATACCCAGGGTATCATAATCCTCGTAACGCAGGTAAAACCAGGTGATCCACACCAGGAGCCAGAGGCCCAGGTGGATGAGTCTTACCTGCCATTGGGAGTATGGTTTGTGCATGATGTAAATTAAATCTACAAATTCCGCTTCTTAAAACCCCTTACACGTATGGTTTTGTTTTGGTGATGAAATGCAATTTGCTATTCATCAAGGATGTTTAACCCATTGTGTAAACCTTTTGCAGCCCTGACGGGCAAGCGCAAGATTTGTATAAAATAAAATCATGAAATACCTGTCATTTCTTGTACTGCCTTTTCTTTTTGCGATAAAGGGCTGTGCGCAGGGCGGCAGCCAGCAATCCAACTCAGCTACGGACCGCCAGGCCGGCGGACGATGTGAAGGCTGTGAAGCCATTTTTGAATCGCCCATTGCTTTTAACAAGCTAGGATGGACCGATACCCTTCCAGGTTTTGCTGAAACAGAACCTAAACTCGTGGTGGGTGGAAGAGTGTTTCAGAAAGATGGCAAAACTCCCGCTGCCAACGTTGTGCTGTATTTTTATCATACTGACAGGGCAGGCAATTATCCGCAAAAAGGTGATGAAACCGGGTGGGGCAAAAGACATGGCTACCTGCGAGGCTGGGTGAAGACCAATCACGAAGGAGCATACCGTTTTTATACTTTCAGACCTGCCTCCTATCCCAACAGCAATAATCCGCAGCATATTCATATTACCGTAAAGGAAGAAGGCGTGGTGGCTTATTATATAGATGATTTCCTTTTTGCCGATGACCCCCTGCTCAGCGAAGGAGAAATCAACCAGCTTCAGAAAAGAGGCGGCAGCGGAATATTAAGGCCTGTATTGAAGGATGGGATTTATATGGCTGAAAGAAATATTGTGCTGGGGCTGAATGTTCCTGGATACCAGTAGGAGAGCGGGGTGCGGAGTGCGGAGTGCGGAGTAAATTCAAAAGTCAAAATTCAAAAGTCAAAAAATCTTCTTAATGCTGTTAGTAAAAATTGAAACGCAAAGATTGATTTCCTACTTTTCTTTGCGATCTCTGCGGTTCCTTTTTTGACTTTCGACTTTCGACTTTTGACTTTTGACTTTTGACTTTCGACTTCCGACTTCCGACTTCCGACTTTTGACTTATCATTCACAAAACAAGGTATGAATCTGGTAACGCTCCTTCCGGCTACCTATGCAAAAGATCTACCTTTTATTAAGAAACAACCAGCAGTCCGGACCATTCAGTGCTGAAGAACTGCAAACACAGGGTTTACTGCCTGCAGATCTTATCTGGACCGAAGGAAAAATCGGGTGGAAAAGTCCTGGTGATATTCCCGGGCTGGGTAAAGAAGAAAAAGTTTTGCCAGCAACCACTCAAGAAGCATTGTCATCAATACAAAAGACAAAAATATTTGTAAGCCTGCCTGGACATTCCAAATTGCAGCCGGCTAACCCAATTGAAACTGAATCTGAAACCGACCCTGCTCTTTTACTTGAAAAAAAAGCAGAAGCATTGTATCAAAAAATCCAGGCTTACCAGGAACAGCAAAGTTCTGTGCCTAAAGAAGAACTTGAGACCAATTACACGAGATCACTCGACGATATAAAAAATGAATATGCCGGCTGGCTGCACCAGCAAAAAAACAAAAGAAAATTCCCAGCAAAACCTGTTCTGCTTTTAGCTTTTCTCATCGCCATACTTATTGCAGGTTTCTTTTTTTACCAGTCCCCTTCCAACAATCTTATAGAAAATAATTCACCTGTTAAATTTGTATCCTCACAGCAATCATCAACAATTCCTGTGAACCTTGCAGTTAAAAAAAATACTGAGACTGGAGCTGAGAAGAAAAAGAACAATCGCATCACAGTCAAAAAGAAACCCGTACAAAAAACTTTAGCTCGCACGGTTCATCCTCCTAAAGCAAAGAGCGTTGCCAACAAGGCTTACCTTCCCGCCCTGGTTACGGTCAGTGGCAGGTATAAGCCCGTAGGCCGGGGCGTATCAGCATCCGAGATCACGCTTCAGAATAAGAGTGAGGAGTGGCTGAAGGTAGTAGCTGTGGATGTGATCTATTATCGTACAAACGGAAGTACCCTTTCAAAGGAAACCATTTATTTCAGGGACATATCACCAAATGCATCCCGGACACTCAAAGCTCCACCACATGAAAAAGCTGAAGAAGTAAAATTTAAAATGGGACTGATCTCTGCCAGCGAATCCGGCCTCTATTACGCGATGAATTAAATATCTTTCACACCTGCCAGCCTGGATACATCCAGCAAGGTATAGGTGCGCAATCTTTCCTTTTGGAAGGAAGCATTGATCATTGCCCTGGCAACAATAGAAACATCAATCGGTTTTTGTTTTTTGAAAAGGCCGAGTTTATTGAAAAAGCGGAGCATGCTAATGGCCATTTTCTCACCGCTCCTGTGTTCCTTCCGGTTGCCTGATAATATCCCTGGCTGCAGGATATGAATATGCTGAAAAGGAAGCAGTTTGACATCACGTTCCAATTCCCCTTTCATTCTTGAATAAAATATCCGGGAACCTGGGTCAGACATGGCAGCGGATACCAGAACATATACAGGCACGCCATTCTCCGCGGCTGCTTTTGCCGTTACATATTGGTAAGTATAGTCAACCCTGTACTGGTTTTCCTTGGACCCGGCCTGTTTGAGTGTAGTACCAAGCGTTGAGAATAACACATCTCCCTTCACCAGGTCTTGCCAGGATTCCGGCTGATCAAAATTGATAAGATGTTCTTCGATCTTGTTGTGCTTTATAGGGAGTGTTCTTCTTGTAAAAATTTTCAGCTTATCAAATCGCTGGTCATCCACCAACTGGCTGACGAGTGCATTACCTACCAGGCCGGTGGCTCCAATAACAATCGCAGTTTTGTGATCCATGTGATAAAGATAGAATGAACTACATAGCCCGGGACAAAAAAAAGACCCGGAAAAAAATTTCCAGGTCGTGGTGTTTGGCATAGATCCTAGTATATCACGAGAGTTTTTTCTTCAGGAAAAAAACACCAATGGATGTAACAAAAGCCAGCGTCAACTGCAAGAATTTTCTGGTGTTCTTTACTCTTGGTTCAAATGGTCTATACAAAGAAGTATCTCCCTTGAGAGCTGCGATAATGGCCGATTCAAAATCATGGAGTGCCAGGGCCATATCAGCATCTGTATGGAAAGCCTGGCCATTGTCGTAGGTACCATGCATGCTGATGCGCGTATATTTTTCGTTCAGGGTTAGAATGGAAACATCAATATGGTAAATGGTTTCTTTAAGAGGTTGCCGGTAGGAGAACTTGAATGATTCAATCATCTTGTTCTCTCCAATCAGGGTAATGTTGGGGACAAAAGAAGGAACGGCCAACAGGCTGTCCCTGGTTTGTTTTTCAGAAGCATCTACAAAGGTCTCCCTTGAAAGAAAATTTTGACGTGGCATTGGCTTTTCATTTATTGGTTAGGAGTATTGTTTCCTTCACTAAAGTAGCAGGCCGGTCAATAAAAAACAATCGGTAAAACGCCTGATCTTTAGTAGGTAAATTCCCCTGAAACCTTACCCTGGCCCATCGTGAAATACCCTGCCAAAACAAGGCTGTTAGTCTTATGGCATTCTGTTTGTGTTTATTAGATATGGCAACTATACATTTAACGGCGAAAGATTTCAAAGAAAGGATCTTCAATTACGAGGAAGGCCAGGAATGGAAATACCAGGGTTCCCTGCCTGCTATTGTTGATTTTTATGCGGACTGGTGTGGTCCCTGCAAGGCTATAGCGCCTGTGCTGGAGGAATTATCAACCCAGTATGAAGGGAAGCTGCTGATCTATAAAATAGATACGGAAAAGGAAGAAGAGCTTTCCTCTTTGTTTGGAATACAAAGCATTCCTACTTTATTGTTCATTCCAACCGAAGGCCATCCCATGATGCAAAAGGGGGCTTTACCTAAGAATGTCCTCGAACAGGTAATTGAAGAAAGGTTGTTGAAGAATGATGTGGCAAAACAATAGCTTGTTCTTTAAGTCAGGATTTTCTTCCTGAAGTTTATTGGTTGATGTTAAGAATTTTAATCCTCCGCAAAGATCCAGCCCTCCGCTGAAGTTTTAGCGAAGGCGGGCTTGTCCGCCGAAGCTTCAGCGAAGGCGGATTCTGTCCGTTAAAAACTTATCGTTCTTGAGAACTCGCCAATGGCCAATGGCTATCAGCCGATAGCCTACTCAGTTCCTGCATTCTTCAAAGATTCTTCCTGCTCTTCTGCCTCACCAGTTTCCGGCATTTCAGGAGAACCATCGGAACTGACCTGTACGAAAGCATTGTCTGTATTTTTTTCAGGAGCTTCCTGCTCGCGCAGATTTTCTTTGGGACCCATCATAAAATTGTTTTCAATAATGATTAAAAAAATGCATGCCAGCCTAAATAAAAAAAGCCCCCATCAAGGGAGCTTTAAATTATACCGTCCTGAACTTAGTATCTCCTGTTATTATTGCCGCGGTGTCTCTGATTGTCACCAACATTCCTGCGGTCATAATATCTTTCATTAACCAACCTGATTTCTCGGTCGCGCTGCAATTCCAGCCTGTCGATTTGCCTGCGTTTTTCACCGGCCCGCAGAAAACGGTTGCGTTGCACATCGCGGATCCTGGACTGGTATTCAAAACGGATACGCTGGATCTGCGCGTTTCTTTCGCGTTCGGTGAATGAATAGGTACCATTGCGGTGTTGATCATAGTTTCCGCCGCGGTTGCCCTGCTGACCCAGTACCACATCCCTTGAATTGCCTTTGGAAGGAAAACGTCCCTGTTGTGCAGAACTTACAGTGACCACACCCAGAACGAGTAGCATTGTTAGGAGCTGTTTCATAGTGTAAAGTTTTTGTTGTAACAGATGAGAGCGTTTGCACCAGGCAACGTTTAAGCAGGAATGGTTAAAGTTTTGTGAGTGACGTTGTTGTTTTAAAGAAGACCTTTGCAACCCGGCACTCCGCAATTGCACTTCATGGAGCCTTCATGGTGGGTTTCACCATAATCGCAGGTGAATTCCTCACCCGGCTTCACTTCTTTTAATGTGTAAAATTCAACATGAAAACCAATGGTGCGCATGAATGTATTAGGCTGGCAGGAATGGTTGATATAACGAAGCTCATTGCTTTGCGTTGCATCCAGCGACTTCCCATTCCAGAGTTCAACTATGGAAATTGTTTTTTGTTTTTTTGCCCGTGCCCTGCCCTCTTTCCGGGAAATGATCTGGCCTGCGAGCGCTCCCAGTTTTTTCCTCGCAGGCACCCCGCTTACAGCAAACAGCCCCCTGCCATGGATATTGCTGGGGCCTACTTTCACGGGAAATCTAACATCACCATTTAAATACATATATGTGGAAATAAAAAGCCGGTTCAAACAGGTTAACCGGCCCAAATAGCTACATCACAAGTCTTTATATATATGGTCCAGTTCTTGAAACACAATATGTATGACATCCAATACAAATTATACTGAAAAGCAAACATCCCGTCTCCTGAATAGCCTGGGTATAGCCATCCCGGTATCAGTAAGCATCTGGGTGGCGATCATTCTCCTGATCGTTTAAGGTATCCCAATGGTTTCATCATGATCAAGGGGAATGCTGCCTGCATCCTCCTTCACTTCCTGTTGATTGTTTCTTTGAGCATCTTCATTTTTTCTACCAACAGAAACTTCTTCCATTTCTTTTGCAGGCATATTCGTTTGGCCAGGTGCAGTTGCCGGCTCGTGATTTTTACGATCTTTCATATCAATATTTTTAGAGATCAGCAGGAACCAAGCATCCAGTAAATGAGGATGAAAATAAGAATGGTTCCGAAGCAACCACCTCCTAATTTTTTAGCACCGTATCCGGCGATCAGCGCTCTTAACCAATTGGGCATAGTTTGAAATTTGAATAAACTTTAAAAAAACTATGCCATTCATCATCACTTCATTTGTACTGCACATCCATTATACAGCAACCTGGCCTACATCATTCCTGAAAACAACTACACCGTCAAATACATCCACCAATACTGGTTGTGATTTATCTACATCACCGGAAAGGATTTTCCTACTCAGCACATTCACAATTTCTTTTTGGATCAGCCGCTTCAAAGGTCTTGCACCATATTGTGGATCGAACCCGTTCTCAGCAAGATGATCTACCAGGTAATCAGTGAACTCCAGCCTGATACCGCTATGCGCGATCATCTGCTGCAACTGATCGAGCTGGATGCGAATAATGCCGCGGATTTCATTCTTCATCAAAGGCTGGAACAAGATGATCTCATCCACCCTGTTAAGAAATTCAGGCCTGATGGTTTCCCTTAGTCTTGTCATTACTTCCACCTTCGTGCGTTCTACAATCTCTTCCTTATTGTTTTCATTCACATCAGCGAAATTCTCCTGGATGATATCACTTCCCATGTTGGAAGTCATGATGATGATGGTGTTTTTGAAATTCACCACGCGTCCCTTGTTGTCGGTGAGCCTTCCATCGTCAAGCACCTGGAGCATCACGTTCCATACATCAGGATGCGCTTTTTCAATTTCATCAAGCAATACCACCTGGTAAGGCTTGCGACGCACCGCTTCTGTGAGCTGCCCGCCTTCATCATATCCTACATATCCCGGAGGTGCACCTACCAGCCGCGAAACGGTATGTTTTTCCTGGTATTCACTCATGTCAATGCGGGTCATCATGTGCTCGTCATCAAACAGGTAATCCGCCAGCGCTTTTGCGAGTTCTGTTTTACCAACACCGGTTGTTCCCAGGAAAATAAAGGAACCAATGGGTTTTTTTGGATCGCTCAACCCTGCACGGCTTCTACGGATGGCATCGGCAACAGCCACGATGGCTTCATCCTGTCCCACCACTCTTTTATGCAATTCAATTTCGAGTTGCAATAATTTTTCACGTTCTCCTTGCAGCATTTTCGAAACAGGAATGCCCGTGGATTTAGCCACACTCTCCGCAATATCTTCCGCATCCACTTCTTCTTTCATCAGGCGGCGTGAATGTGCACTCAGTTCATTAAGCTGGGACTGCAATTCCTGTATGGCTGATTCCTGTTCCTTCACCCTTCCATACCTGATCTCGGCTACCTTGCCGTACTCACCTTCACGTTCTGCCTGCTCGGCTTCGAGCTTGAGTGATTCAATTTTTGCCTTGCCATTCTGGATCTGCTCCACCAGTTCTTTTTCTTCCTGCCATTTAGATTTCAAAGTATCCCTTTCCACCGCCAGATTGGCCAGGTGTGTATTCAGCTCTCTCAGCTTTTCTTCATCATTCTCTCTTTTGATCGCTTCCTTCTCAATCTCGAGTTGCCGGATCTGCCGTTCGAGTTTATCAAGTTCCTCCGGCATGGAATTCATTTCGAGTCTCAGCTTCGCTGCGCTTTCATCAATCAGGTCAATGGCCTTGTCGGGCAGGAACCTGTCGGTAATATATCTCACCGACAATTCCACTGCTGCTATAATAGCTTCGTCCTTGATGCGCACATGGTGGTGCGTTTCATAACGGTCTTTCAAACCACGTAAAATGGAGATGGCATCTTCCACCGAAGGTTCGTCAATCATTACCTTCTGGAACCTGCGCTCAAGTGCTTTATCTTTTTCAAAAAATTTCTGGTATTCATTCAGTGTGGTGGCACCAATGGCCCTCAGTTCGCCTCTTGCCAGAGCAGGTTTCAGAATATTGGCTGCATCCATTGCGCCTTCACCACCACCTGCTCCAACAAGGGTATGAATTTCATCAATGAATAGAATGATCTCCCCCTCGCTGGCAGAAACTTCTTTCACCACACCTTTTAGTCTTTCCTCGAATTCACCTTTGTATTTCGCGCCTGCAATGAGCTGCCCCATATCAAGGGCATAAATCACTTTGGATTTGAGGTTTTCAGGCACATCACCATTCACAATGCGGATGGCAAGACCTTCGGCAATGGCAGTTTTACCTACACCAGGTTCACCTACCAGTATGGGGTTGTTTTTACTTCTGCGCGTGAGGATGTGAAGCGTTCTGCGGATCTCCTCATCACGGCCGATGACCGGGTCGAGTTTTCCATTCCTTGCCATCTCTATCAAGTTCTTTGCGTATTTATTCAGGGTGTTGAACTGCGTTTCCTGTGTTTGCGAGGTAACGGTAGATCCCTTGCGCAGGTCGTTGATGGCCGTAGTTAATCCTTTTTCATTTACACCGGCATCCTTAAGCAGTTTAGCAGTACTGTCGCTTCCCTGTACAATTGCCAGCAGGATGTGTTCTGGTGTAATGAATTCATCATTGAATTTTTTCAGCAATGATCCAGCACGCAGCACTACTTTATTGGCTTCCTGGGAAATGGACTGGGCAGGATCGCCACTGCTCACTTTTGGCAGCCGCCCGATCATTTCATCCACTTTTCCTTCGAGTTGTTTTACGTTGACAGCATTTTTTTTGAGCAGAAATTCTACGGGAGAATCCTGCTGCTCAAGCAGCGCTTTGAGGATATGTTCTGTTTCTATATTTGAATTGGAATGATTGAAGGCCAGTTGCTGCGATTGCTGGAACACTTCAGCCGCCTTAATGGTAAAATTGGATAGGTTCATATGGAGAATTATCTTTTGTTTAAAATTTTAGTTTTTACATTCACCTTCCATCAATCCGCAAAGAACAATCCAAGTACAAATCACCGAAACAATGTCATATAAAATTAAATTTAACTGCCTGAAATTCAGTTCTCTCCTGCTTTTCATGTTATTCTTTCAGTTTTCGTATGGCCAGGCCAGCAAAAAGAATCCCAAAGAGATAGGCCTCGCCAGTTATCCTGCCCTGGATGCCCTGGTAATGAAATACCAGGAAAAACTGGGTAAGGAAGTGGTGGCCATGGTGTGGACGGACACCCTCGTGTACAAGCGTGAACTGGGTATGTATGATTCCCGGACGGTGGTGCCGATTGCCGGAAGCAGCCAGTGGCTCACGGCGGCCCTCGTGTTGAAGTTGGTTGACGAAGGCAAGATCAGCCTGGATGACAAGGTAAGCGATTACATCCCGATCTATTCCACTTACGGGAAAAACTATATTACCATCCGTCACTGCCTTTCCCATTTTACAGGCATTCAATCTGACACCAGGCTTTTTGAAAAGAAAAAATTCGAATCACTCGAAGCAGAAGTGGAATCTTATGCTAAAAAAGAAATCAAAACCAATCCCGGTACTGAATACAGTTATAGCAATGTTGGAATGAATATAGCAGGCCGCATCCTGGAGATCGTGTCCAAGAAAAAATTTGACATGCTTATCAAACAAAAACTTTTCAATCCGCTGGGCATGCGCAAAACCAGTTTTACTGACATGATGGGCGGCCCCTTAAATCCTTCTGCCGGGGCCAAATCAACAGCAGATGAATACATGAATTTTTTGAAGATGCTGTTGAATAATGGGAGGCATAACGGGCAGCAGTTTCTCAGCGAAGCTGCCATCCAGGAAATGCGCCGGCTTACCACGGAACCTTCATTGGTAAAATATAATCCAAAATCGGGTGAGGGTTTTGATTATGCACTGGGCGCCTGGGTACTGGAAGCGGGAAGTGACCAGCAGGCCAAGGCACTTGCCTGCCCGGGCTTATATGGTACCTGGCCCATGGTAGACTGGAACCGCGGTTATGCCTACCTGTTTTTTGTGAAAGAGTTGCAAGGTGAACAGAAAAAAGACCTGTTCATGGAAATGAAATCAGCTATTGATGAAAAGATAGCACTCCGGTCGGCAAACAGGTAATTGTTGAAAAAAAGAACTACCTGGCCTTGCGGAAGACGATTCTTTCATTCTGTTTATCCACCACCAGGTCGAAAAAATTTCTCAGTGCATCATATTCACCAGGCTGGAAAACCGTTTGTGAAATTTTTATTTTTGATTGAAGCGAGATCGTGTTTCCTGACCAGGTGACCAGGTATTCAAAAATATTTTTTCCGGCTGAATCAATTTTTGCGATGAGCGGTCGCGGAATGAATTCCGGTTCGTAGCCTTCAGGCACCGGGAGTGTAAGGAGAAAAGTTTCATCCAGCGCATAAGGCATTTCGACGGGATAATTTCTTTTGGCAGACTGAAAAGGATTGATCTTATACCGTTCCCCGAACAAAGGGTTGATATAAAGCAGGTCTTCATTGCCCGGTTTCATCTTCAGCGTAAATTCAAATTTCAGGGGAGATTCATACTGAACCATTGAATCAATCTCAAGATCTTCTATCACAGCATCCATTCCATACTGCCTGGCTAATTCCGTTGTAAAACTTTCACGGCCCTGCTCCAACAGGCGCATCCTCCACAGGTAGGATTCATGATAACCAGGGACTATTTTCAGCCGTACCGTCCACTCTTCCCCGGCCATGCCGGGAAGAATAATGGCCGTGGTGCGCCTGGATTCGCTGAAGTCACTTGCATTAAGGTAAACTGCTGTTCCTTCATCATTCACTACCCGTGCATGCCCGTTATAACATTCAGGTAATAACTTTCCGAAACCCAGGCGCGGCCTGCTGGCATCCAGGTAAAATGTATCACCATTTAACGACAGCCGGCAGATCACATAGTTGAAGGCAGTTATCATAGGGAAGGCCTCCTGCACATAACCATTACCGGTAGTACTAAGGATTACCGGTTCTGCTTTCATTCCTGCCTGGTTTAATAAAACAGCCAGCAGCAGGTTGATCTCCGCAACAGACCCGTTCCTGCTTTTCCATACCTGCCGGTAACTCTGTTCCCGCCACAACGCACTGTAACTGGTACACGTAAACTGGTCTCTCACAAAACGAAAGACCGCTTCGGCACTATCTCCAGGTGATACAGCCACAGGTATTAGACGTTTAACTTCCGGGCCAAGCCAGTTGTGTACCGGGTCGGCAGGATCACCAAACTGTTCTGAACTCAAAAGGCTTTCAGTGAGCGCGGGCCAGGTATTGATAAATGTTTTAGGTGTGAGTGGTGCATTATGGGCAGAAAGCTGGAATTCCAGTCGTGCAATATGATTTTTGATGGCAGATGTAAATTCACCGGACCTGATTGCCGGTATATTTTTTTGAACCCAGCGGTAATCCGTCACCAGTGTTGAGAAATGAAAACGCTGGCCGGCCACCCCTTCTTCCTTTAGCACAATGAAACTGGCACCCCGTTCTTTTTTCTGGTTGATGAAATAATCCTGGTAACCATAGCTGATGATGCCATAACTGAAAAATCTCGGGAGACTTAGTTGGTACTCACTCCACAATACAGGCAACGTACCCTGGAAATACCAGGGATCGAGATTATTGATAAAATCTGAGCTGATTTCGTATTCTATCTCTATAATGGATCCTTTTTTAACAGCAGGCATCAGGATTTTTTTCACCTGGAGTGTTTTGTTCACCTGCTCAGTATAAATACCGGATTTCTGAAGTTTGGACTGGTGTACTTTACCGTTCCGGAGATTATAGGTTACAGCCCTGATGTTTTCCAGTTTTTCTGCAGCACCCCCCTCGCTGTAAAGTGGTATTTCAATGTCTGCCTCATCATAGGATTTCTGGTCCAGGATATGAATTACTTTGTGGCGCCTGATGACCAGGGAAAACCATCCTTTGGAGTTACCTTCTATACTGGTATAACCCAGATCAGAAAGAACCACGGCACCAGCGCTGCTGTCGATTTTGTAAAATTTATTGGAAAGATGAGCGGCTTGTACGCTTCCAAATTTCGCAAAGGGGTTGGTTTCCTGTGCTGCCAGGCTGAGGGATAAGAGAGAAATGAATAATGTAAAAAGATGATTCATGCAGCGATCCCAATATCCTGATTTTACTTTGCTTAAAGAAGAAAATATAGGAAGCCCATGGCTAATGGCTATTGGCAAGAGGCTAACAATCCCTATTGTATTTTTGCATACCGTGTTAAACACCTCTGCCAATACCACCCTCATCAAACGAATGGCTGCTGCCCATGGATTTGACCAATGCGGCATTGCCCGTGCACAACCCCTTGATGAGGATGCACGGCGCCTTGAGCAATGGCTGCACAAGGGCATGCATGGAGGCATGCGGTACATGGAAAATTATTTTGACCTCCGGATCGACCCTTCCAAACTGGTACCCGGTGCAAGATCTGTGATTACCCTGCTCAAGAATTATTATACCACGCAGGAAGTGGCCAGTCCATACCGCATTTCAAAATATGCTTATGGCGAAGATTATCATGAAGTAATCAAAGGACGCCTCAATAAGATGATCAGTGAATTAAAAGAAAGTGTGGGTGAATTTGCCGGCCGCGGATTTGTAGACAGTGCGCCGGTACTGGAACGCAGTTGGGCGCAGAGAAGCGGGCTGGGATGGATCGGCAAAAACGGGAACCTGATCAACAAACAGGCTGGCTCTTTCTTTTTTATTGCTACCCTGATCGTAGACCTTCCCCTTGAATATGATGATCCTTTTGCAAGAGATTATTGTGGTAGTTGCACTAAGTGTATTGATGCCTGTCCTACAGGTGCCATTCTTCCAGATAAGACCATTAACGGGAGCCAGTGCATATCCTATTTTACCATTGAACTGAAAGACGAGCTGATACCTGGTGAAATGAAAGGTAAATTCGATAACTGGATGTTTGGTTGTGATACCTGCCAGGACGTTTGCCCATGGAACCGCTTCAGCCGACCAAACAATGAAACCGCTTTCAATCCCCTGCCGGAATTGTTGAACCTATCCTCCAATGAGTGGGAAGCAATGAGCGAGGAAGCTTTTAAAAAGATATTTAAAAACTCCCCGCTCCGCAGGTCAAAACACAAGGGAATTCAACGCAACATCAGGTTCTTAAAAACTTAGCCCCGCCTTGAGTGTCAGGCGCCTGAGTGTGAACTCCATTTTTTCAATGAAAGGATCAAATATGTAAAAGTAATTCGCTGTTTCCGTGATCTGCTTTTGTGAATACCCTATACTGAAATGAAAAGACGTTTTCTTCTGCATGGCCCACTGGTAACCCAGTCCGATATCATAATAGCGGCCTCCCTTATATGTGGTATTCATGTACATAGTTTTTTCCGATTCATCCAGAACAAGGGTCCGGCCAAAATCCGCGAACAGGAAGGGCGAATTGGGTTGATCAAAAATTTTTTTCCTGAGATCAATAAACAAGGGTGCTGATTTGCGGAAGTAAGCATCCACGCCAACTCCCAATCCAACAGACCAGGTTTTAAAACTTACTCCCTGTACAGTTTGCAAAAGAAAGGCAGGATCCTGTGCACCATGTATCACGCCGCCCTGCACCATGCCATGGTACCTGATACCCTGCGCATTCGCCAGCCATACAGTACCTGCCAGCAACAGGGTCATTATCATTTTTATTTTCATGATGTTTTTTTATTGTATGGATATCTTGCTCCGCAGCCTGAGGCTGGAAGGATTTGAATAATCATATTGATAAAGACCATCCTTTGCTACCACAAGTGCATTACCGTTCCAGGCGATCACATCGAATGTTTCGATGTTAGAAATATGTTGCAGTAGTTCAAGCTGGTTCACATTGGAGGCATCAAACACTTTCAATCCCTGCTTGCCATCGCAGATAAATAAGATGTTCCCATCCTTCGATAAACCATGCGGGTTACTGAGCTGGTAGGTTTTAATCAAAGAAGGACTGCTAAGATTGCTGATATTCAGGATATCGAGCTGGTTGGTGAAACCCTGGCAGGTAGTTCCCGAACGAAGTGTAACGTAAGCATGATCCTGGTCGGCAATCACGGGGTCACAGGTACGCGCATGCGTAAATAATCCTTCCTGCGAGGGCTGGTCGGGATTGGTGATATCATAGATATACATCCCGTTCATGGAACCAATAAACAATTTGTTGCGGAAGGGATATACCGTTTCTATATTGGCACCAATGTATTTATTGGATGTGTTGACAGGGTTTTCCGGCTGGCTGATATCAAAAACATCAAGGTCCTGGTGTCCAACCGTATACAACCGGGAATTAGTGATGGCAAAACGCGCCATGGATCCGCCGGCACCATAAGGTGAAGAGGTAGCGGAAGCACCACCGCCATTGCTGAAATTGGCGCCATCATTGGCCGCAAAAGAAAGGAACACTTCTCCCCTTCTTATCCAATTGCTCACGTCACCTTTTTCAGTGATGGTAGTATCTCTTTTCTCCCATTTGGCAAGAACCTTTGTACTGTCGGGCCGGAAGAATTCGTAATAGCGTGCTGGAAAAACATTCTCAATCACTTTTTTCAAAACCACCTGGTGGGGATTGGTGATGTCAATGGCCACCATATCAATATACAGGTCGGCATACAGCGTATTCCCTTTTACTGCCAGGTCAACACAACCGGGAATATCAATGAAAGCGATATTCTGGGGATGGTCAGGATTGGCATTGTTGATCACATGGATACCCTTGTCAATATCATTCAAAAAAATATACTGGCCCCTGATATATAATTTACCGGGACGCTCCACGGGCTGGGGCGCATTGCTTTTTATATTGGCCCTCACTTCATCGGTGGTGCGGTAAACAGGCTTGTAATAAGTATAAGTGTAAGAGCGGATGTAAGAATCTTTCATGCAGCCCTGGATACTTGCAGCAAGCAGTACCAATGCCAGCAGGCATGGAAATGAAAATAACTTTTTCATGTTGCAGTGGTTTTGAAACCTGACACAGGTTGTGATAATAACGTTGCGTGCAGGTTACCTGTTTACAATAATTTTTGTGCGGAACCCGGCCGTGAATAAATGTTGCCCTTTGTAAGCCTCACCCATTGACACCAGGCTGTATTGCACCTGGGGTCCAACGGACACAGATAATTTCTTTACCGGGAAACTATAGCTCAGGCCTCCTTCAGCGAATACCTGGTTTTTCCTGAACTGTGTTTCATCTTTCTGGTACACCCTGGTTGACTGGTTAAAATGAAGTGCATTGGTAGCAAGCAGGTGTTGAAATGAAACACCACCCAGTACCTGCAAAGGAAATTTCCTGAATGGACGGTAGTTTAAAGAAAGCGGCAGTGAAATAAAATGAAAACGGTTGCGGTAATCATGATACTGGGCGGTGGTATACCCACCGGATGAAATATTACCGGAAGCAAAAGAATTGACTTTGATGCCAACCATCCTGCGTGTACTCAGGTACTGGTAACGCAAGCCTGTTGTAATATCAAAACGGTCATTGAGTTGTTTTTGAACCAGGAGGCCCGCTCCAAAACTGATCCCGTTTTCAATGGGTGAAGGTTCGAGACTACGGTTTTGCAGGTAGGATGGTGGTGGCGGTGCATTATTAGCAGCATCGCTCAACAATTCAGGACGTCCCCCATAAATATTTAATCCTTCACCTGCACCGGAGATGCCCCCGGAAAGTTCAAACCCGAATTTCCATTTACTGCGACCGAAGGTTTTGGAAGCGGCAACGGTTTCATTTGCCGGCTGGCTTGCTCTTATGGAATGTTCACCAGGAAGAGTCAATACAAATTCTTTTTTCCGCGCCTCGCTGTCTATAATATTCAGTTTGATCTTTTCCAGAACAGGATTAGTGTGTAATGCAGGAACAGGTTCATTTACCTGTTCTCCAGGAAGCGTAGTTTGTTTTTTTGCCTGGATATAGTTACGGTTGCCAGGGGTTTCAGTATTGTTATGGCTGATGGCCTTGTTTTTAACCGGTTTAACAGTAACGATGTCCAGGGCAGGCTCCTGGTATTCCTGGATACCCTTTTCTTTTTTCCCTGCAATAGTTTCCTCTCTGGCTGCCGGCTCTTTCAGCGGTGTAACAGTTGTGGGGCTATTTTTTTGTACTGCCGAATTTGATGTTGTTCCTTTATTAATTCCGGTTGAATGTGTTGTGGATTGATTTTCTGTAGCAATTTCCTGTGACGTGGATGATTGTCCGGGTGCATAACCCTTAGGTGAATTCTGTTCGATTACAGGCTGATGGGAAACCTGGGATTTACCGTTGGCACTGATCACATACCACGCAATGCTGCCACCCACCAGCAGGGTGAGAAGGGGCAGCCAGATCAGCATGCGGCGGCGGTCCTTTTCCTGCCGGATCTGTGCTTCAATCTTCGTCCACACAGGTGAGGAAGGAACAAAGTCAAGCTCCTCCATTTTTTCTTTCACCTGTTTTTCAAATTCCTTTTGCATAAACCGGTTTTTTTAAATCAGCGTTTTTTTTATCCATCCACTGGATCAGCAGGGCACGTGCCCTTGCATACTGGGAACGCGAAGTGCTTTCCTTGATACCAAAGATTTTCCCGATCTCCACATGATTGTACCCTTCCACCGCGTACAGGTTGAATATGGTTTGATACCCCGGAGGTAACTGGCGGATCAGTTCTGCCAGTTCGCGGGCTTCCATTTTCACTTCAGGATGCACATCATTATTGACCACATGCATGTGATCATCGGTGAACATCAGTTCACTCTGGTAGCGCACATTTCTTTTCAGGTAATTGATGGCCGTTGTTACCATGATCCTCCTGATCCAGCCCCCGAGTTCACCCTGGAATTTAAACTGCTGCAGATTCAGAAAAACTTTTACAAATCCTTCCTGCAGTACATCCTCCGCGTCGGCCATGGATTTAGTATAGCGGTAACAGACACTCAGCATGGGACCCGCAAAATGGTCATAGAGCTGCTTTTGAGCAGTCGGCCTCCCTTTCAGACAGTCTTTTACCAGTAACTGATAGTCCATGTAAATATGTTCCGCAGCCATTTGACACCGCAACTGGTGAAAGCGTTGCAGTGGGCGCCCGGTTTTTTCCGGGGTAAAGGAAAATAAAATTGGCGGGGATTCCGGGAATTATGGGATCACCGGTCGGTTCCAGTGGTTTCCACCCTTTTTTTAAGCTGGTCGAGCCCTTCCTGCATCATGATGCCATAGGTATTTTCATAAAAAAGGCTGCCCATTTTCTGCCAGGGGTACCACTCCAGGTGAAAGTCCATATACCATTGAACGGTCACGGAATCAACACCCTCATATTCATACACGTTCCAGCCATTGATCACGGGATCTTTACTACCCTGGCTCAGCTCCATTACCACGGAAGAATCATTTTGTGTGATGGTGTTAAACGTTATCCGGGCAAAATTGCGGGTGGAGTCGCCGGGCTTAAAGGCGGGGTGCCATTCCTTCCAACGCTCACGGTTGCCCACCAGTTGTAACACAGAATCACGTGTTGCACTAACGTTGATGGCTTTGGATATGCGGATATCCGAAGGGATCAGCAAAGAAAATAGTGTGGCCATGGCAAAGAGGATGACTATGCTAATAAGGGCCAGTTTGATCAGTCTCACAAAAATTTCAGTTTAATCCCAGCGAAAAACTTTCACTGTTGCAAAATAAACGATTACCCCCCAAACCAGCAGGATCAGCATCTGCTCCCAGCAGCTTGCCAGTGAAGCGCCTTCAAAAGCCACATTGCGCATGGCATCATTCACCGCTGTCAGGGGCAGGAATTTGATGATGGGTTGCAGGAAAGCAGGCAGTGATGATTTAGGAAAAAATGTTCCTGATAAGAAATACTGGGGAAACATAAAAAGGTTGGCGTAAACGGGTATCACATTCTGGTACTTCGACACCGCGCTGATGAAATAACCAAATCCCATGAACACGAGAAGCGCCAGGAAGCTCAGGATCAGCATATTTACAAAAGTGATCCAGCCCTGTGCCAGGGTGAAATCATATACATAATGGCCAAAGGCAATGAGCACCACCACTGTGGTTAAGTTGAAGATGACCTTGGAAATGCTTTCTCCCAATATGATGTATTCGCGCCGGATGGGTGTTGAATACATTCTCTTCAGCACCAGTGTTTCTTTGAGGGAATAGATGGTGAAGGCAATGCCGAAAACGGCGGACCCGATCAATGCAAAACCAATCATGCCGGGAAGGAAAAAATCGATCATGCGGTAACGCCGGCCTTCTTCCACATTCTGTGTAAAACTGGCGACTGTATTCCTGCCGGGGTACATTCTTTTATCAACCTCGGATACGGTATGATTGAAGGCTGAAATGAATTGCTGGTAGTCGCGCTGGCTGGCCTCAGAGGTACGGGCATGAACCAGGTAAGGAGTATGCAGGCTACTGTCGGTATTAGGCTTTATCGAAATAATGGCAGCGATCCTTCCCTTTTTAAGTTCTTCATTCACATCCTTCTTTGCAGTATCGGCCAGCCGGAGAGAAGGGTTCTGCCGGAGCGCCTGGTACAGCACTGAAGTAGTATCTACATCCTTAGCAAAGGCTATTTTAACGGCATCAATTCCATTACCACCCAGCGAACCAAAGATCCAGATGAGTACAATGGGAAAAAATAAACTGAAAAATATGGCCTGGGGACTTCTAAATGTAGCTTTCAGGCTGGCTTTGGTCACTGCCAGCATGGCCCTGAACTGGTTATATTTTTTGGACATGAGCAGCGAAAATACGAGAAATCGTGAGAGGTGAATGGTGAATGCTTTGCCGAAGCGTGAGTCGTGAGGCGTGAGACGTGAGGCGTGAGGCGTGAGACGTGACCTTCTCGCCATTCACCGTTATACCCCTGGCTGCCAGTGAATTTGCACATCAATCCCTTTTGAAACACAAAAGCCAAATAGAACCAGTAATTTACCTAATGTATTTCAGCCACGCGTGGCAGCAATACGCTGTAAGCTGTAATTTATTGCGACACAACCAAATTATATACTGCTTAATTATTTCCCTGACAATCCTTTGCTCATGCAATCCTGGTTTGACTAAATGTAAACAAATACAAGAATGGAAAATTGGAGAATTCAGGATTGTAAAGTCGGACTGTTTAGGACCTGCAGGACCAAACTATTATCCTTTCTCTGTCTACAATGGGAAAAGGCATCTTGGCGGCAATGGATTTCAGAAAGACAGTTGCACAATCACAATCCAACCCGAGGATGATCTTTATATGGTTTTCAACATTTGTAGCAACTCTTTCTCCGAAATCAAACCTGAAAAAAAGGAAATAGATATCAAAGAAGTTGACTCAATAACAATGTTCTCCAATCAACTAAAACAGACTAAACCTCACTCAGCAAAACAAATTGAACGCTTTGTGAGAGATTGGAACAATTCTCGAGCAAGTGATTACCGGGACAAGCATTTGGATTCTATTTTTTTCCCAAATTACCAGTATAAGTTGATTGTACATTTACGAAACGGCCAGAGAGAATTTCTCGGATTTAATTATCTCATTAACGACAGAACTCAATGGACTTACTTCATCTCAAAAAATGAGGATACCAATTATTTTAACAAACTGTGGACAAAGTAAAACTGCAGCTTACATTGCATTAATCATCACCTGTCCGACCATGCCGAATTCTAATGATCGATTGAATGAAATATTTACATTAGTTTTTAATCAACATTGTCTTCGGTTGGACCAACAATGAATGCCGCGACTTCGCCAATGCTACAATGTCCAGCCCAACTTGCATAAAACCCAATGTTAGCGGTTGTTTTTAGTCCGATAGAACTTTGCTCCTTCGGGTAACTTGTCAGAACCTACACAAAACAAAGTGTCATTTTTTAATTGCAGTTGAATTTTGTCTAAGTAAATACGAACGGTGTCATTAGTCCCTGGCAAAACAGGCGGCGTAACATTTTTGAAACCTACAAACGTATATTCAACTTCTCCTTTTTTTATTTTTCGTTTTGCTTTTTTAGGCTCTGCAACTTCTATTGATTTGATTGTGTCGGCCTGTTCTTTTTGTCTAAAGGTGTCAAAACTGGTCAGGATAATTGTTCCATTGTTATTAGTCCAATGTCCTTGTGAGAATTTTTGTCCATAACATCCTTGGTCGTGAAATTTAAAAGTTCCATTGTCTTGCAGTGTCAACTTAGTAGAGTACCAAATGGTGTTACTATATTTCCACTCACCAGTCAATGAACTTTGAGTTTGTGTCTTGGTTGATGACGATAAAACCTGTGTCGCACTATTGCTGTCTTGTTTAGTGTTGCACTGTGTCAAAAGAAACAGTCCTAAAGATGCTGATATGAAATTGCGAAGTGTCACCATAAAATAACCGCTAACTGTACGATTCACTTTCATCATTCACGCCTCACGATTCACGCCTCACGTTTCACGTTCCTCACCTGATCACAAACTCAAACGGCAACCTCGCCTGCACGCCGGTGCTCATCTCTTTCACCCGCATCAATTCCAGGTACACTTTATAATATTCCTCCCCTAATTGTTCCTTTATCATAGCAGAAGGCTCTACTTTATTTCTCCCCAACAGCTCATCCACCCAGGTTTTTTTCTCCGGATATTCGCGGGTGCCGTATTCAGAAATGCCTGCAAGTTTTGCTGCGCTGTTGATCGCATCCTGCAGGCTGCCCATCCTGTCAACAAGCCCGATCCTGATGGCATCCATACCGCTCCACACCCTTCCCTGGGCGATGCTGTCAATATAAGTGGTGTCTTTTTTCCTGCCGCTGGCCACTCTTTGGAGGAAGAGGCTGTAAATTTTTTCTACGCCTTCCTGCACCTGTTTTTTCTCGGCTTCATTCAAAGGACGGTGAATGCCTGCATCCGCATACTGACCTGTTTTAACCCCATCAAAAGTGATCCCTAATTTGTTTTTGAAAAAGCCCTGCATGTTTGGTACAATGCCAAAAACACCAATAGAACCGGTGATGGTATTGGGACTGGCGAAAATACTGTCAGCCCCACAGGCGATATAATATCCTCCTGATGCAGCTACATCTCCGAAACTCACCACCACGGGTTTTTTATCCGCCTTCGCCATCTGCAGTTCCCTCCAGATGTTTTCACTCGCCAGCGCGCTGCCTCCACCTGAATTTACCCGCAGCACAATAGCTTTTACTGAATTATCCAGCCTTGCCTTGCGGATGATCTCCCTGAAATGGTCACCACCAATATTATCACTGCCACCCATGCCGTCAACAATATTGCCTTCAGCATAGATAATTGCAATCCTGTTGGTACCGGTCTTGCGTACATTCACCGCTTCATGGTATTTATTGATATTGATGAATCCAAGTTTATCGGTTCTTTCTTTTCCCAGTCTTTGCTTGATATCCGTTTTGATCTCATCATCATACCTTACACCATCAATAAGTTTGTAATTCACCGCGTCCTGCGGTGTGGAGATCGCCGCGGTATTGGCCAGCCTGTGTAATGTTGCGGTATCCACACCTCTTGAAGCCGCTGCCTGTACAAGGAAATGATCATACAGGTCACCCAGCCAGGCAATGGTTTGCTCCCTGTTCTCCGGCGTCATCTGGCTGGTTCGGAACATTTCCGTAGCGCTCTTGAATTTGCCGGCATAAAATATTTGTGGTTCGATGTCCAGTTTCGCCAGTAATTCTTTTATGAAAGCGAGCGTAACAGAGAAACCGCGCCAG
>JAEYUA010000052.1 GCA_023433755.1 Bacteroidota bacterium
CAGTACATCCACGGCTCAGGTCATTTACAGGTTTGTTCAGTCCCTGCAACATGGGGCCAATGGCCAGCGCGCCGGTTTCTCTTTGTACTGCTTTGTAAGTATTGTTTCCTGTATTCAGATCGGGGAAGATGAGTACATTGGCCCTTCCTGCCACTTTGGAATGAGGAAGTTTTTGTTTGCCTACTTCAGGGTCCACCGCCGCATCGTACTGGATGGGACCTTCCACATCCAGGTCCGGCCTCAATTGTTTAACGATCTCAGTTGCCTTTCTTACTTTTTCCACATCAGCACCTTCACCGGAAGAACCGGAGGAATAAGATAACATGGCTATGCGTGGATGAATGCCAAACCGTTCACTGCTTTCTGCAGAGGAGATGGCGATCTCGGCCAACTGCTCGGCTGTTGGATCAGGATTCACCGCGCAATCACCAAAAACCGCCACACGGTCGGGAAGGCACATGAAGAACACTGATGATACCGTTGATATGCCTGGCTTCGTTTTAACAAACTGAAGCGCCGGCCTGATGGTATGCTGCGTGGTATGCGCAGCACCTGAAACCATGCCATCCGCATGACCTTTGTACACCATCATGGTTCCGAAATAAGATACATCGGTCATGAGGTCGCGGGCGATCTCCATGGTTACATTTTTGGCCTTTCTCATTTCATACAAAGCCTCCACGTATTCATTAAACTTTTCGGATGTAACGGGATTGACTATACGTAAATGACTTGAAGTGGGATCCAGGCCGATTCGTTTGAATGCCGCAAGGATCTGGGCTTCTTCTCCAAGAATGGTAAGATCCACTATATCATGACTGATCAACCTTGCTGCTGCCCTGAGCACCCTGTCGTCATTACCTTCCGGTAGCACAATATGCTTTCGGCTGCGCCTGGCCATCTGGGTGATCTGGTATTGGAACATGTGAGGAGTGATTCCTTCAGAAGTAAAGGTCACCAGCTTTTCATCCAGCGCATTAATGTCAACATACTTCAAAAAATAATTGATGGCCCTTTGGATCTTTTTATGATTATCAGGTGTGATCCTCGAACGGATGGATGCTACCCGGGATGTGGTTTCGAAAGTGCCGGTGTTGACAGATATCACAGGCACAACCGTGGAGAGACCTTCTACCAGGTGCAGGATGGAACGGTCTAGCCTCCCGCCGCCGGTTAGAATGATCCCGGCTACTTTGGGATAGTTGGATGAAATATTCGCCTGCATGGCAGCGATCACAATATCACCACGGTCAGCCGGTGTTACGATTACTACGTTTTCCTTGATATGATTGAGGAATTGAGGTACCTGCATAGCACCTGTAATGAAATGATCTACCTGGTTGGACAACTGGTCTTCACCATAGATCATTTTCGCTTCGAGGCTGTCGAATAATTCTTTCATGGTGGGGGCATGAAGACTTTTGTCTTCCGGAATTACCGAAAGGATCAGGTTTTTCGGCATCTGACCTGACAGCATGGTCCTGATCTCCTCCATCATTTCGGGCTTCACCTTATTGACAATGATGCCGATCACCTGTACTTCCTGCGATTCGAAACTGCGCCAGGTGGTGAGCAAAGAATTCATCACCTGGGCGGATGACTTGCCTTCACCGGATACCACGCTGATGACCGGCGCGCCCAGGTTCTTGGCGATCTTGAGATTACTCTCAAATTCAAAGGCGGTTCCATCACCAATGAAATCACTGCCATCAATGATAGTGAAGTCATGATCCTGTTCCAGTTTTTTCACTTTATAGATAATGGTATCGATCAGCTCACCGCGGTTTTCCATTTCCAGCATTTTCATCGCCTGCTGGCGGGTAAATGCATAGGCTTCTTCATAGGGAATGGAAAGATTGAAATAACTCAGCATGGTATCAATATGCACATCCCTCTTCTCCTTTGGATCTGTATTGATGATTGGTTTGAAATAGGCCACTTTCCTCGCCTTACCCAGCAGCATGTGCATGAGTCCAAGTGCAACGATGGATTTGCCACTGTAAGGTTCGGCCGAAGCAATAAAAACGTTTCTCGTCATGGTTTTCAAAATTCAGTTGCAAAGTTGCGGAATTATGATTTAACGGGATATGATGGAGGTAGCGTAAAACCTGAGGAAAATCACCTGCATTATGGGTGGGCGTCAATTGATCATGCCTTAAGCAAGCGTTTGGGTAAATGCCGGGTTTACATTTGACTACTGATCAATGATTGACCGGCAGATATTGAACGAAAAGCTTATCGAAATGATTGCCTTCCCTCTTATATTGGATTATTCTTTCAAAATTTGATTTGAGTATTTTTTATACTTGTCAATATAAAATAAGATTTGGGATGGATCATCAACCATGATTTCCCTCATTTCTGAAATAAAGCTGATTGCAGGCCAAGATTTAGCTTTTTTTTGTTCGAAGGACTTTTCAACCACTATTTCGATTTTATAAAGCTTCATTTTCCTGGCACTATCAAAGATGGGACTAAAAGATTCTTTCAATTCATTCAGGCCTTTTGAAAAATAAAGGCAAAGTTTTACCGCGGGAGTGTCTCTGCTTGCTTTCTGATAGTATACTTCCCGTAGTTCTGTACCTGAAGCATTCCATTTTACCGTGTCTGGTCTTTTATTGAGAAGCGAATCCAAACCATACGATGCCTGAATCATTTTAAGGGTAGACTGTACTTCACAGCGCCCGGTTTCATTACTGCGATAGGGATCGTAATTAAACCCATAACTGCTGTCTAGATGAAAAACAAAAAAACGATTACGTAATTCGCTCTTTAATACCAGGAAGTCAGTAGCAGCCAAAAGGCCGGAATCGGGTTTTGGATAATGAATTGAAGAATCAAATTGATATTGACTCTGGTAAACAATGTATGGTCCTGTGTAAAAAACCCAGTAAAAGGTTTCACCGAATAATGGATGAAAATCCTGCACTTCTATACCCTTAATAACTGGTCTTGTGGTATCTGCAGCAGCACCAGCGAATTTGAATATGGCCAGCATCACAACCAGAAGTATAAATTTCATATACGTAAATAGTTTTTCAGATTGAAAGTTCTGAAGTTCGTTCCTTATAAAGTTAAATGTTCAGCGGTGATATAGGATAACGCTCACGAAACTGCGAGTCTCGCATGAGATTTCCTTATCCAGATACTCGTTCAGCGGTGACTCGGCGGGGATGAGATGTGAAACGACGATTCCCGCAATAAATTTCTTTATGCAGATAGTCGTTCGGCGGTGACTCGTCGGGGAAGGTGGCGGGTGAGGGAAGAGGGATGAGAAGACGAGTCCCCGCAAAAGAGGTGGTTATGCTGGTATGCGGGTGGCGGGTGACTCGTCTTAGAATGCCACGGGACATCTCACCTTCTGTGTCGAACTGTTCCTGATGTTCAGGAAATTACTATAGCTCAGTGTTGCTTCAAATCCGCCGCGGCCCATCGATGCTTTTTTGAGCTTGCTGATATTGACATCATAGGTAAGTCCGATCCCTAGATTATAATAATCCAGTTTTATTACCGGAACAAAAGCATCATTCCACCTGATAAAACCTCCACCGGATAGACTCACTGTATAATCCACATCTTCCTGCAGCAGGTCATGTTTATAAATCACCCCACCCTGGAACTGGCTGTTTCCACCCTGGATAAAATAATCCATGTAAACAATCAACCTGTCAAAATCACTGGTGGCATTAGTAAGCCCGGCATTGAGCACCCATTTACGGTTCAGGCGTATATCATTCGTTTGCGCGAAGGCCACCTTCGGTTCTGTAAAATGAAAATAGGCCAGGCCCGCGTACCAACCGTTATCATATCCATAATCACTGGAGTACTTCACGCCCACTCCCATGTCCCAGTAGGTGACATTGGTATTAGAGAAAATTTCCTGCGTGGGATTGGTGGCACTGTAAGCGCCATTCACAAACTGATCGTTGAACTGTAATTTGGATGGATCAAACCTTTGCTGCACCGCTCCTCCAATAAATCCAAGTGAAAGATAACTGTCACGTTCACTACTCAGTGATTTATGATAAGCCAGCATGGGCAGCACCTGGGTCTTTCCCAATCTTGAATCACCCGCAATATCATTGGTGAACTGCAATCCGAGCGATACATAATCGTTCGAATACTCACCTACAGCATATTTCAGTTCCGCGCCGAGCGCCTGGGTTTTATAAGGCACCGTTACACTGTTCCACTGGTTGCGGAAGGCCGTGGTGATGCGCAGGTCGCCGCGGTAAGAACCGGCTAAAGCAGGATTTCGCAACAGGGGCAGCTCATAGAACTGCGAAAAATTGATGTCCTGCGCCCTCGCCTGTTGAGCAGCTACTATAAGCAGGATCATGAAAATCTTTTTCATAAACTATTTAAGTAAGGTTACATTTCCTTTATAAGTATAAGTGCTTCCATTCTCACACACCACTTCCGCGGTGTACACATATACATCAGGCCCTCCCTTCACGCCTTTAATCCGTCCGTCCCATCCATACTGTGGATCATTAGGCTGGAAACCTGATTTTTCAAACACCACCTCTCCCCAGCGGTTGAAGATCCTGAAGGTTTTGACCAGGGCAATACCTGAAGCCCTCACCATCAACACATCGTTCACACCATCACCGTTTGGTGTGAAGGCATTCGGAACAAAAACCTGCGCTTTCTCACAGAAAGTTTTGATCCTGATACTGTCCGTGGCCGTACAACCATAAGCCGTTGTGATCTTCACTTCGTAAGCGATCTCTTTTTTGATATGGGCGATCGGCAATGCACAATCATCACAACTCAGGTCTGTAGCAGGTGTCCACTGCCAGGTGCTGACAGGGCCATTCTGCACCACGCTGTTCAGCGGGAATTGCGTGCCGGTTGCCAGCAACTGGTCAGGACCCAGGTTCACCGTGGGATGCTGACCTACCGCGATCGTGATAAAGGCCGTATCGGTAAAACAGTTGAAC
>JAEYUA010000071.1 GCA_023433755.1 Bacteroidota bacterium
CGAATCATGGGGACCAAATAACCTGTCAAATTCTTTTACATGAGGTGTAAGTACAGATCCATGAGGCAATTGTTGTATCAATGCATTTTGCAGGGCAAGGCAGTTGAGTCCATCCGCATCAATCACCAACGGTTTCTGGTAGCGCCGGATGAGAAATGACATAAGCTTTTGGGTGGCATCTGCCGTGCCAATACCCGGCCCTATGGCCATGGCATCATAGTTTTCAATACCTGCGGGTAATTGAGTAAGATGATTTTCTTCCAAATCCGTTATCACCATCGCTTCCGGTAAGCTTGTTTGCAGGATACTGTATCCACAATGTGGAATGTAACAGGTTACCAGACCGGCCCCGGAGTGGATACAGGCACGCGTTGCAAGGAGGGCAGCACCCATTTTTCCATAAGATCCCGCCACCATTAGTGTATGGCCAAAATTACCTTTGTGGGCAAACCTGTTGCGGGGTTTATAAATTCTTCGTACAAGTTGCTGGCTTATCAAAATACCTTCCGGCCTTAATTCTTTAAGATATCCCGAATGCAAGCCAATATCGAGTAAATGAACCTGTCCTGTATATGCGGCATTGTCCTGTACCAGTAATCCTTTTTTATAAGCCTGGAATGTAAGGGTATGGGTTGCTTTTACAACAGTTCTTCCGGAAGGCTTATCAGGGAATAAACCACTTGGCAGGTCAATGGATATAATAATGGGTGAACACAGATTGATGTGTTGTACCAGCGTTTCATAAATACCGGTTAGGGCTTTGTTGATTCCGGTGCCAAACATGGCATCAATTACGATATCACCGGCGTTGATCAGGTGAAAATCCTTTTCAGACTGAACTGAATAAATTTTGTTTGAAACCTGTGAAAGCCGTTGATAATTGGTGATAAAATCAGGGCTTCCGTTTCCTTCACCCACAATAAAAGCGCTTACAAGGTAACCAGACTGGATCAGCAGTCGTGCAATGGCCATTCCATCACCGCCATTATTGCCTTTGCCACAAAAAACGAAGATATTTTTTTCCGGTGTGTAATGGGAACGAATCCAGTCTGCACATTTGCCCGCAGCCCTTTCCATCAGGTCGATGGAATTTATGGGTTCGTGCTGCATGGTGTACTGGTCCCATGCCTGCATTTGCACGGCTGATAAGATGTTCACGGAGTGAAGTTAGGAATCCAACGGCCAACAGCCAATGGCTTCACAGGCCCTATTTACTTCCTCCCCCTTCTTCATTTGAATCATCATCCCTTCCATCATAGGGTCCGAAGAGGTTGTACATTTTTTTGGAAACCTGGTACACGCCGCTATTGTATTTATTACAGGCCATGATGATAGTGATTTTTTCATCAGTAAGCCTTGCGAATGCAGAATTGAATCCGTGCCAGCGGCCATTGTGGTAAATCACTTTTTTATCATTGGGAAGCATCAGCAGGTGCCATCCCAAACCATAATTTTTCACCCCGGGCTTTTCAAAACTATAACCCTGGAAGGCTGAATCAAGAAGTTCCTGTTTGATGATATGCCCTTTATACAATGCCTGGTCCCATTTCAGCAGGTCGCGGGGGGTGGAATAAATATTTTTATCACCATAGGGTCCGTCAGAAAAGTCCAGCGCCCATGGAGCGCCATTATACTGGTAGGAATATACCACTGCAGTATCGGAGAGGGTCTTCACAAAAGTATTATGCATCTGCAGCGGCCTGAAGAAATTTTCTTTCATGTACTGGGGAAACGACTGACCGCTCACTTTTTCTATGATAGAGGCCAGTACCACATAGTTGGTATTGCAGTAATTATAGCGTTTGCCCGCGGTATTGGTGCGGTTGGGTTTCCATTCCGCCATGGTCCTTAAAACATCTTCATTGGTAGCCATTGTATTCCTGTCCCATCCTTTTTCCTCCATATAATACAGATAGTTGGGCAAGCCGCTGCGGTGGTTGAGCAGCATTTGTACCGTTACATCGGTATAAGGAAATTCCGGAAAGAACTTTACAACCAGGTCGTGCAGGTTCATCTTTCCTTCCTGCACCAGTTTTAAAATGGCAGCAGCGGTAAGGGTTTTACCGGTTGAAGCAACCTGCAGTGGTGTTTCAGCATCAATGCTGTCCTTTGTCTTCAGATTGCTGAATCCTGTATATCGCTCATATACCACCACGCCGTTCTTGGCCACGAGAATACCCCCGTTGAAATTACGCGCAGAAAGATTGCGGTCTATAAAATCGCTGACAAGGTCATGGTATTTTTTTGCTTCGGCAGGATCCAGTTTGGGTGGCGGCTCTGTATAGGCCGAATCATTCTGAACAATGGCAGGAGAATGAGCCGAAGATTCACAGCCCCAAATGCCTGCTAACAGGCAAAGGCTCAATACAGTGGTTTTCAAGACACAGAAATTTTTCATGAAAATTGGTTACCCGGTAAATTTATCTGTAAAGGCACCACAAAAACAAATCCAAGTTTTCAAAATCAGTTGATGCCCCCTGATTTATGCGCATATTTGCGTTATGGAGGCAGGAAAAACAAGTTATCCTAAAGAGAAAATTAAGGTTTTATTACTGGAGAATATCAGTGAAAATACGGTCAGTAATTTCAAAAAACAGGGATATGTACAGGTGCAAAAACTCAGCAGGGCACTCTCTGAAAAAGAGCTGATCGAGGCCATCCGCAATGTGCATATTCTGGGTGTTCGATCCAAAACCCAGGTAACTGAGGCTGTTTTGAAGGCCGCCACGAAGCTGCAGGCAATTGGCTGTTTTTGCATCGGTGTGAACCAGGTGGACCTGAAAGCCGCTACCAGCAACGGTATCGTGGTTTTCAATGCACCCTATTCCAATACCAGGTCAGTGGCAGAACTGGTGATTGGTTCTGCTATCATGCTGATCCGACGTATTCCGGATAAATCCATGGCCGCCCACCAGGGCACCTGGATGAAAGAAGCCAGCGGCAGTTTTGAACTTAGGGGTAAAACCTTAGGTATCATTGGTTATGGCAACATCGGCTCACAGGTTAGCGTACTCGCTGAAGCCCTCGGCATGAAAGTGATTTTTTACGATGTGGAAACAAGATTGCCCCTTGGCAACGCGGTAGATATGCGCACATTGAAAGATGTGATGGGCAAAGCGGATGTGATTACGCTTCATGTACCGGAAACTCCACAAACTAAAAACCTCATCAACAGGCAAAACCTGAAATTTTGTAAGAAAGGCGCTATTATTATCAATTATGCCCGCGGTGAAGTGGTTGACCTGGGTGCTTTGAAAAAAGCACTGGAAGAAGGACATATCGGTGGGGCCGCAGTGGATGTATTCCCGGTGGAACCTGAAAAGAATGGTGATGTTTTTGAAACACCCTTGCAGGGCTTGTCGAATGTAATTCTCACACCCCATATTGGTGGTTCTACTGAAGAAGCCCAACAGAATATTGGTGAGGATGTCAGCAATAAATTGCTGAACTACCTCGAAAAAGGCATCTCATTGGGCTCGCATACGGTGCCGGCGCTTTCATTGCCGCCCCAGGAAGGTGCACACCGCATCCTGCATATTCATGAAAATGTACCTGGGGTATTGGGAAACATCAACGGGCAACTGTCAAGGCATAAGATCAATATCGTTGGACAATATTTAAAGACAAACGAACAGATAGGATATGTGGTGGTGGATGTGGATCACAGGTTGAGCAGGCAGGCAGAACAGGTGTTGAAAAAAGTGCCGCACACCATCAAGGTTCGCCTGTTATATTGAGAAATACCTGTGATGAAGCGCATAAAAGGTGTGATAATTGCTTCCATCATCCTGGCCGAAAGGATTAATCAATAGGGTATGGCATTAAAAATTGTTATTGTAGGAGCGGGTTTTGCCGGGCTTAGACTGGCAAGAAAACTTAATAATCAGCCTGGGTTTGAAGTGTTACTTATTGACCGCTTCAACTACCACCAGTTCCAGCCTTTGTTTTACCAGGTAGCGACAGCGGCACTTGATGCCAGCAATATCTCTTTTCCATTAAGAAAAGCATTTCATAAAAGCAAAAATGTGAGGATCCGGGTAGAGAACCTGCAGCAGATTATTCCCGATCAAAATAAGATCATCACGGCCAATGAAGAAATCAGCTATGACATACTGGTGCTTGCATTAGGCGCCGATACTAATTTTTTTGGAAACAATAATATCACGGCCAATGCTTTCCCTATGAAATCCACGGTGGAAGCCATACAAATCCGTCACGGACTCATCCGCAATTTTGAAGACGCGCTCTTATCCAAAAACCAGGAAGAGATGCAAAGGCTTTTAAATATCGTGATCGTGGGTGGAGGACCAACAGGTGTTGAGCTGGCGGGAGCACTGGCTGAGATGAAAAAATTTGTATTACCAAAAGATTATCCTGAACTCGATTTCGACCAGATGAATATCTACCTGCTGGAAGGTGGTCCGCGTACACTGGCCGCTATGAGTGAAAAATCATCAGAAGATTCATGCAGGTACCTTCACAAACTTGGTGTCACCATCATGACCAATTCAGTGGTGAAAGATTACAATGGAAAGGAGGTATTGCTGGCTGATGGAAAGTCCATTGCCACCAGTACGGTTATCTGGGCTGCCGGTGTAAAAGGAAATGTTCCCGCAGGCATTGATCCTTCACTGGTGGTAAGAGGTAACAGGATCAAAGTGGACCGGCACAACAGGATTGAAAGTTTTGAAAATGTTTATGTACTAGGTGACCTGGCCTATATGGAAACACCCTTGTGGCCCAAGGGTCATCCCCAGGTGGCGAATGTAGCCATCAACCAGGCCGATGTGCTGGCAAAAAACCTCAAATTCATGGAGCGTAAATCAGACAGGCGTTATGAATTTGAATACCACGACAAAGGATCCATGGCCACAGTAGGAAGAAATCTTGCCGTGGTGGATATTCCAAAACCTAAATTGCATTTTCGTGGACTGATCGCATGGTTTATCTGGATGGGGTTACACCTTTTCCTTATTCTCGGTGTCAAGAACCGGCTGATCGTTTTTATCAATTGGATCTATAGTTATTTTACTTACGACCAGAGTCTCCGTTTGTTATTCTGGGAATTCTATAAGCCGGGTTCAGGAAAAAGTCCATCAGAAATACAAAAGAACGCGCCTGCAAGACCCCTGGTAAGACCACCTATGGTTTCGCAGACAAAGAATCCCTCATAACCTGCTCCCTCGCAAGTTTTGCCCAATCCACAATGGCCTTTCTTTGTTTTTCATCCAGTTTCGCTTCCTTGTGGATCCATAAATAGGAGTCAAGCGGCATGGCATGTTCATTCACGGTTTCAATAATCTCTTCCAATTTATGATCTTTTCTTTTATAGCTGTACTGATCAAAAGTTGAAAAATTCAAACCGCTCCTGCCTTCGTCCACATGATCTTTGATCCACCAGTTAACAGGTGTGATGCGGCTATACCATGGATAGCTGGTGTTGTTGGAATGACAATCAAAACATGAAACCTGCAATAAGCGCATGATGGTATCGGGTACCTGTACGGAATGCGTGATGTCAGCCACGCCGAAAGCAGTTCCCAGATTACGTTTGGGTTGAATGAACTGGGCTATGACCAATAAGGCCAGGACTACCAGCAGAATTTTCTTCATGAAATGAGCTTTTAAGAAAGGTAAGCATTGTTTAGCGCTACTGTTTCTGATTTTGATCATTGGAAATATTAGCTACACATCCGGGAATTAATTTTCAATAATTATTGAAAATTCAAAAACTATCCTAATTTTGGTTCATGAAATTGAAAGATGCAAAAAAACAGTTCATCCAGACCTGGGCCAGGCTGGGAGGGGAGTGGGGCATTAACAGGACCATGGCCCAGGTGCACGCCTTGCTCCTGGCTACTGACAGGGCCATCACTACGGATGATGTGATGGAGGAGTTGAGCATCTCGCGTGGTAATGCCAATATCAACCTGCGTGAACTCATGAACTGGAACCTGGTGTACAGGGAAACCGTACCGGGTGACCGCAAAGAATATTTCAGGGCGGAAAAAGATATCTGGGAAGTGGCAAAACGAATCGCAAGAGAAAGAAAAAAGAGAGAAGTGGAACCCCTGTTGCGCGAACTATCCCAAATGGAAAAAGTAGATGAGAATACTGCAGAAGCCAAACAGTTTACACGGATGGTTTCTGACATTCATTCTTTTGCAGGAAAGATCGACAAAAGCATGGAAACGATGATGAAGGCGGATGAGAACTGGTTTTTTGGAGCTATTCTTAAATTATTGAAATAAATTTTTTTATCATCAATTTTCATAAAATATTGAAAATATGAAAACTTTAAAAGATCATACTATCTTCTACGATGCGGCCTGTCCCATGTGCAACCTTTACACCAGGGCTTTTGTTCAATCGGGCATGCTGGACGAAAACGGACGGGGCACCTATCAATGCCTGCCAGCACCCCTTGAACCTCTCATCGACAAAGAAAAAGCTGTAAATGAGATTGCTCTTGTAAACAAAAAAACAGGACAGGTACATTATGGCATTGACAGTATGTTCCTTGTCATCGGCCATTCAATTCCGGAACTACGGCCCTTGTTCCGCTGGAAACCTTTTCACTGGTTCGCGGCAAGGGTTTATAAATTCATTTCCTACAACCGCAGGCAAATCATCCCTGCCCAGCATGATGCAGTTGGGGAAGCGCCGGCCTTTAACCGTAAGTACCGGGGTATTTACCTGGTATTCACCTGGCTGGTGACTGCGTTTATTCTTCACCGTTATAGTTCGTTGTTACAGTCATTGGTGGGCGGATCCGGTTTTTACAGTGAGTTTTTGATTTGTGGCGGACAAATGGTTTGGCAGGGACTGATCATATATTTCATCAACCCTGGCAAAACCTGGGATTACCTGGGTAATATGATGACGATCTCTTTTGCCGGAGCGGTTTTATTAATTCCAATGCTAATCGCCTCTTCATTTATCATGCTACCAGCACACTATTATGCCGGTTATTTTTTACTGGTGGCAGGATGTATGTTTCTTGAACATACCAGGCGTATGAAAATATTGAGCCTCACCTGGAAATTGAGTGCTACATGGGTATTATACAGGGTTATCATCCTCTTAATTATTTTGTATGTATAATAAAATTATTCTCGCGGGTGGCAGTGGTTATTTGGGAAGCGTGCTCGCTGGGTTTTACAGGGAAAAAGCTGGAAGTATTATTATCCTGAGCAGGTCTGTAAGAATGGGAGAGGGAAACACGAGATATGTGCAATGGGATGGTAAAACCGAAGGACCATGGTGCGCTGAATTGGAGAATGCAGATCTTTTAATCAATTGCAGCGGGAAAAATGTGAACTGCCGTTATACGGAAAAGAACAGGAAAGAAATTCTTTCTTCCAGGCTGGAGCCTACAGCCATTCTTGGTAAAGTGATTGCAAAACTCAAAAAGCCGCCAAAGACCTGGATCAACCTTGCATCAGCCACGATCTACAGGCACGCAGAAGATCGTCCCCAGGATGAAGAAAACGGGGAAATGGGTTCAGGTTTTTCGGTTGGAATTTGCAAAGCCTGGGAAAAAACTTTTTTGGAAAATGAAACCCCCAACACTAAAAAAATAATATTGCGTGTAAGTTTTGTATTAGGCAGGAACGATGAAGTGCATCCCAAACTCTTAAACCTGGTGAGGTTTGGACTGGGCGGACATGCAGGGAGTGGAAAACAGTATGTATCCTGGATCCATGAAATGGATTTCTGCCGCATCACGGAATTTGTTCACCTCAATGGGAGGGATCGCGAAATGTTTAATTGCACAGCACCTTTTGCCATCAGCAACAAAGAACTCATGAAGATCCTGAGGCAGAGTTACGGGATGCCTTTTGGATTGCCAACACCCCAATGGTTACTGGAAATTGGAGCGGTAATTATAGGTACGGAAACCGAGCTGGTGCTGAAGAGTCGCTGGGTTTACCCAAAAAAACTTCTGGATAGGGGTTTCGTATTCCATTTTACCGAGGCCGGACCGGCCATAAGGGACATCATTTCAACACGGATCTGAGATCTTATTAAATCCTGATTTTCATAGTCATACCCGCGTATCACACTACTGTCACAAGGAGTTAAAAAACTCAAAATAGATTGTTCCAAAATTGTTTTTTTGTTTAGGT
The DNA here is from genome assembly GCA_023433755.1 of Bacteroidota bacterium. GTDB lineage: Bacteria > Bacteroidota > Bacteroidia > Chitinophagales > Chitinophagaceae > Flavisolibacter. Next base: position 8,130 of record JAEYUA010000071.1, read on the forward strand.
TTGATTGGGCATTTATACCCCTTAACCATGAGTACCAAAAAAACAAAAGCAAACGGTGCATCCCATGCGCCTGTCCCACCCGTATTGGCCGATGAGATCGTGGCTGCCGCTCCTGCAGAAAAAACGAATGGCAGCAGTTCCTCCGCGCATGATGATAACGAGATAGACGGTAAAGGTTTGTTGAAAGTGCTGGCAGAAATGCGCAGCGGTAATTTTAATGTCCGCATGCCTAATGACGGCCTTGGATTACCCGGAAAAATATATGATACCCTCAATGATATCATCACGCTTAATGAGATCCTGGTAAAGGAACTTACCGAAGCACGAAAGGTGATCGGCAAACAGGGTAAACTCAATCACCGTGTTGAACTCCCCCGTGTGGCAAGAGGTTCCTGGAATACTGCGGCAGAATCTATCAACAGTCTTATTTCCGACCTGGTACATCCTACTATCGAGATCGCACATGTGATTTCTTCGGTGGCAAAAGGAAACCTTTCCCAGGAAATGCCCTTGCAGATCGGTGATCACCTTTTGCAGGGTGAATTTGCCCGTATTGCTACCGAGGTGAATGACATGGTGAAGCAGTTGAACCTTTTCTCCATGGAGGTAACCCGTGTGGCGAGGGAAGTGGGTTCCGAAGGAAAACTGGGAGGCCAGGCCAAGGTAAAAGGTGTTGCCGGTGTATGGAAAGATCTGACCGATTCGGTAAATGGCATGGCCGGTAACCTTACCACCCAGGTTCGTTCTATTGCGGAAGTAACTACGGCGGTTGCCAAAGGGGACCTTTCCAAAAAAATTACAGTGGATGCGCAGGGAGAAATCCTTGAGTTGAAGAATACGATCAATACGATGGTGGACCAGTTGAACTCCTTCTCCTCCGAGGTAACCCGTGTGGCCCTCGAGGTGGGTACCGAGGGAAAACTGGGAGGCCAGGCACAGGTGGAAGGTGTTGGTGGTACCTGGAAGGATCTTACCGATTCGGTAAACCAGATGGCCTCCAACCTTACCGGCCAGGTGCGTAACATCGCCGAGGTAACCACGGCGGTGGCAAACGGTGACCTATCGAAAAAAATTACGGTGGATGTAAGGGGAGAAATGCTGCAATTGAAAAATACCATCAATACGATGGTGGACCAGTTGAACTCCTTCTCCGCCGAGGTAACCCGTGTGGCAAGGGAAGTAGGCTCTGAAGGTAAACTGGGCGGACAGGCAACAGTAAAAGGAGTTGGTGGTGTATGGAAAGACCTGACCGATAACGTAAACCAGCTCGCGGGTAATCTTACCGTACAGTTGCGTGACGTATCAAAGGTGGCAACCGCCATCGCGAATGGTGACCTTACGCAAAAGATCACGGTGGATGTAAAAGGCGAGATCCTCCAGATCAAGGATGTGATCAATACCATGGTGGACCAGTTGAATTCCTTTGCTTCCGAGGTAACCCGTGTGGCCCTTGAAGTAGGTACAGAAGGAAAACTGGGCGGCCAGGCAACGGTGAAAGGTGTGGGTGGTGTATGGAAAGATTTGACAGATAACGTAAACCAATTGGCAGGTAACCTCACCGGCCAGGTAAGAAATATCGCCGAGGTAACTACCGCGGTGGCGAATGGTGACCTTTCCAAAAAGATCACGGTGAACGCCGCGGGTGAGATCCTTGAATTGAAAAAGACCATCAATACGATGGTGGACCAGTTGAACTCCTTCGCATCAGAGGTAACGCGTGTGGCCCTCGAGGTGGGTACTGAAGGAAAATTGGGCGGACAGGCAAAAGTGGAAGGTGTAGGTGGTACCTGGAAGGATTTAACTGACTCAGTAAACCAGATGGCCTCTAACCTAACCGGCCAGGTAAGAAATATCGCCGAGGTAACTACCGCGGTGGCTAAGGGTGATCTGTCAAGAAAGATCACGGTGGATGTGAGAGGAGAGATCCTCGAGCTGAAGAACACCATCAATACGATGGTGGACCAGTTGAACTCATTCGGTTCTGAGGTGGTGCGTGTGGCAAGGGAAGTAGGTACGGATGGTAAACTGGGTGGCCAGGCAGATGTGCCGGGTGTGGAAGGTCTCTGGAAAGATCTGACTGACTCGGTGAACAAGATGGCTTCCAACCTTACCCTCCAGGTACGTAACATCGCCGAGGTAACCACAGCGGTGGCAAATGGTGACCTTTCGCGTAAAATCGAAGTGGATGTGAAAGGAGAGATGTTGGAACTGAAGAACACGATCAATACGATGGTGGACCAGCTTCGTGGTTTCGCTTCCGAAGTAACGAGGGTGGCACGAGAGGTAGGTACCGATGGAAAACTGGGAGGACAGGCCAACGTGCCTGGTGTAGGTGGAACCTGGAAGGATCTGACCGACTCCGTAAATGGTATGGCCTCCAACCTCACTGGCCAGGTAAGAAATATCGCGGAAGTGGCCATCGCGGTGGCGAATGGTGATATGAGCCGCAAGATCACGGTGGATGTGCGTGGGGAAATGCTGCAACTGAAAGAAACCCTCAATACGATGGTGGACCAGTTGAGAGCCTTCGCCTCCGAGGTAACGCGTGTGGCGCGGGAGGTAGGTTCGGAAGGTAAGCTCGGCGGACAGGCTTTCGTACCTGGTGTGGCCGGTACCTGGAAGGATCTGACCGACTCGGTAAACCAGATGACTGGTAACCTAACCTCGCAGGTGCGGAACATTGCCGAGGTAACCAAGGCGGTGGCCTCCGGTGACCTTTCCAAAAAAGTAACCATTGATGTTAAGGGTGAGATCCTTGATTTGAAGAATACGATCAATACCATGGTGGACCAGCTTAACTCTTTTGCCTTCGAGGTAACAAGGGTGGCACGAGAGGTAGGTACGGAAGGAAAGCTGGGCGGACAAGCCGAAGTGCAGGGTGTGGGAGGTACCTGGAAGGATCTGACCGACTCGGTGAACATGATGGCCTCGAACCTTACCAACCAGGTGCGTGGTATCGCCAAGGTTGTAACCGCGGTGGCAACCGGTAACCTCAAGCAAAAACTGACCATCGTATCAAGGGGAGAGGTGGCCCAATTGATTGACACCATCAATGAAATGATTGACACGCTCGCGGTCTTTGCCGACCAGGTAACGACCGTGGCAAGGGAAGTGGGAGTGGAAGGAAGACTGGGCGGACAGGCATCGGTGCCTGGTGCCTCCGGTATCTGGAAAAACCTCACAGAGAACGTAAACCAGTTGGCGGAGAATCTGACCACGCAGGTACGTGCGATCTCAGAGGTGGCATCAGCGGTAACCAAGGGTGACCTTACGCAGATGATCAGCGTGGAAGCGAAGGGTGAGGTGGAAGAATTGAAAGATACCATCAACCAGATGATTGCCAACCTGAAGGAAACAACACTAAGGAACCAGGAGCAGGACTGGCTGAAATCCAACCTTGCGCAGTTCACACAGATGCTGCAGGGTCAGAAAGATCTGAATACCGTAACCCAAAGGATCCTTTCGGAACTGGCCCAGGTGGTGAATGCCCAGCAGGGTATGTTCTACATCCTGGAGCAGGATGAAGACGAGCAAAATAAAAAACTCAAACTTTTCGCGGCCTATGCCTATGGCAATGACCTGGAGATGTCGAAGGAATTCGCATTGGGACAGGGACTGGTAGGCCAGGTAGCAGTAGAGAAAGAAAGAATCCTTTTGACCAATGTACCTAAAGATTATATCAAGATCGGCTCCGGTCTTGGTGAGGCATCACCGGTAAGTGTGATTGTATTGCCGGTATTGTTTGAAACCGAGATCAAAGCCGTAATTGAACTGGCATCCTTTGATAATTTCAGTGAGACCCACCTTGACTTCCTGAGCCAGCTCACGGAAAGTTTAGGTATTGTACTGAATACCATCGAAACCAATACAAGAACCGAAGAACTGCTGGAACAGTCGCAGTCACTCACCGAAGAACTGAGAAGAACGAACGAGGAACTTCAGGACAAGGCGCACCTTCTGGTAAAACAAAAAGAAGAAGTGGAAGCCAAGAACAAAGAGGTGGAAGAAGCCAGGCGTTCACTGGAAGAAAAAGCGGAACAGCTACAGCTTACTTCCAAATACAAGTCTGAGTTCCTTGCCAACATGTCGCATGAGTTACGTACGCCATTGAACTCACTGCTCATTCTCGCGCAGCAGTTGTATGAAAACAGGGAAGGAAATCTTTCCGAGAAGCAGGTGCGTTATGCCAAGACTATTCACAGTTGTGGTGATGACCTCATTCAACTGATCAATGATATCCTTGACCTTTCCAAGATCGAATCAGGATATATTTCAACAGACTTCATTAATGTTCGTTTCCAGGAGATCACATCTTTTGTGGAAACCACATTCAAGCACGTATCGGAAAACAAGAATCTCCGTTTCAATATCGAGATGGATGATAAGCTGCCCGATACCATTGAAACGGATGTGCAGCGTTTGAACCAGATCCTCAAAAACCTTTTGTCGAACGCATTCAAGTTTACGGAGAAGGGAGGTGTGCAGTTGAAGATCTACGAGGCGAAGAAAAACTGGAAAGCAGGTAATCCTAGTTTGGACCGGGCTAAAAAAGTCGTGGCCTTCGAGATACGTGATACCGGTATCGGTATTTCGAAAGACAAGCAGAATATCATTTTCGAGGCCTTCCAGCAGGCTGAAGGTTCCACTTCGCGCAAGTATGGTGGTACCGGTCTTGGATTATCCATCAGCCGTGGCCTTGCCGATCTTTTGGGTGGTTCCATTGAACTGGAAAGCGAGGTTGGAAATGGAAGTGCCTTCACTTTGTTCCTGCCGATTGATTACAATCCGAACATGGTGAAGAAAGAGCCCAAATCGAGCCTGACCGTAAGTGAATACAAACTGGGAGAGACCACTGATGATATCGCCATCCAGTCGGTGCCGACCGTTAAAGTAACCGAGGTGAAGGACCTGGACCCGCTCAGTGAGATCATCAATGAGATCGGTGATGACCGGAACAATATCCTGGCGCACGACAAGGTGGTGCTGGTGGTGGAGGATGACCTGCGCTTTGCCAAGATCATGATAGAAAAAGCGCATGAGTATGACTGTAAGGTTGTAGTGGCTACCAGTTTTGGAGATGTATTCGACCTTACCAATAAATACAGTCCCATTTCGGTAACGCTCGATGTGAAGCTACCTGATGCTTCGGGTTGGAGGATACTTGACCTTTTCAAAAATGATATCAATTTCAGGCATATACCGGTTCACCTGATTTCCGGTGAGGAGAACAGGTTGCTGGCCATGCAGCGCGGAGCGAGAAGCTTCCACCTGAAGCCATTGAAGAATGAAGCGCTCAATATTCTTTTCAGTGATATTGTTGATTACCATAACCGCAAACCCAAACGTTTGCTGATCGTGGAGGATAACGAGATCGACTCTTCCCAAATGGCCAGGATCCTGGATAATGCGGAGCAGGTGTCCATCGAGATCGCCAGTACCGGAGAGAAGGCGCTGGAACTGGTGCGCAACAATGTGTATGACTGCATTACGGTTGACTTTATGCTGCCGGATATTGGTGGTCTGGATTTTGTAACCCAGATCAACAATATCAATAAGCTGCAGATGACACCGGTGATCATTTATTCCGCCAAGGATTTTTCACCGAAGGAAAGAACGCAACTGAAGCAGTATGCCAACCGGATCCTGCTGAAAGATGTGAATTCGCTGGAGCTGTTACTGGAGGAAGCGGTGCTGCACATGCACCTGGATCATAAGAACCTGCTGCCGGAAAAACAGAAGATCATTGAGAACCTCAGGTCCAAGGAAGACGTTCTGGCCAATAAAAAAGTGCTGATCGTGGATGATGATGTGCGGAATCTTTTTGCACTGACCACGGCATTTGAGCGCTACCATATCAATGCCATCACCGCCGAGAGCGGGCAGGAAGCCATTGATATCCTCGGTGAGCATTCCGATATTGACATGGTGCTGATGGATATCATGATGCCTGAGATGGATGGTTATGAAACCACGCAGAAGATCAGGAGGGAACATAAAAACACCCATCTGCCGATCATTGCCGTTACTGCAAAGGCCATGAAAGGTGACAGGGAAAAATGTATTGAAGCCGGGGCATCCGATTATATCACCAAGCCGGTGAAGATCGACCAGCTTTTATCGCTGATGCGGGTTTGGTTATATAAATGATGATCATGGAAAAAATCGGTAATGAGGACATAACGGATTATAAGGCACCGGTGAAGATCCTGGCGGTGGACGACAGGGAGGACAACCTGCTGTCCATCGAGACCATCCTGGAAAGGGAGGATTATACCATTGTAAAAGCAACTTCGGGCCGTTCAGCGCTCAAGATTCTTTTGCAGGAACATGATTTCACCCTCATCCTGATGGACGTTCAGATGCCGGATATGAATGGTTTTGAAACGGCCTCACTTATTTATGAAAGGGAAAAACTAAAGCATATTCCCATCATCTTCATCACCGCCCACAACCAGGGCGAGGAAAGAATGTATGAGGGTTATAAAATGGGCGGTGTGGATTTTATTTACAAACCCATCAACCCGGAACTGCTCCGGTTCAAGGTAGGTGTGTTCGCTGATCTGTACCGGAAGACACATGAATTGCTGGATCACGAAAGGAAGCTCATCTCGGCCAATAAAAAACTGGAACAGGAAGTGGAAGACCGGAAGGCATCGGAGGAAAAGATCCGCATGCTGAATGAGCAACTGGTAGAAAACAATTTCCAGTTAAAAACTACGATTGAAGAACTGGACCGTTTTGCCTATGTGGCTTCGCATGACCTGCAGGAACCATTGAGAAAGATCCTGGTGTTCAGTGATAAGATACAAACCCGCTACAAGGATGCTGTAGATAATGAACTGCACCGGAGCCTGGAAAAGATCGTGAAGGCATCGGAGCGCATGCAGCACCTGATCAACGACCTGCTCAGGTTCTCCAGGGAAACCTCCAACAGTGAAGATTTTATTCTCATCCCACTCAACCACCTGCTCAACGAAGTGCTGGCTGACATGGAGGTTGATATAGAAAAATCATCGGCCCGGGTGCAGGTGGAAAAACTGCCGGAGGTCTGGGGCATACCCAGCCAGATGCGCCAGCTTTTCCAAAACCTGATCAGCAATGCCATAAAGTTCCGCAAGCCTGATGAAGCGCCGCAGATCCGGATTTTCCCCGGCAATAACGGTAGTTCGCATTACAGGATCATTGTGCAGGATGAAGGAATCGGTTTTGACAGCAAGTATGCCGATGAAATTTTCATGGTGTTCAAACGCCTGCACAGTTACCATGAATATGAAGGCAGCGGCGTGGGATTATCTATTTGCAAGAAAATCCTGGAGCGCCATAACGGGATGATCTTCGCGGAGAGCAAACCCGGAAGCGGAACACAGTTCATTGTTGATCTGCCCTCGGTATTATTGAATCCGAGGAAGCTTGAGAAACCCACAGTGAACCTGGAAAATTAATAGTTCAAAC
>JAEYUA010000209.1 GCA_023433755.1 Bacteroidota bacterium
TTTCTTTTTCTTCCATTGCTTATGCACCGCACCATCCATTTTTACAATCCTGGGATAAAAAAGGCCAAGGGTATCTACAAGTTTTGACTGTGCTTTCATCACCTCGGTTATGTCCTTGTAGGCAAACGGTGCTTCATCAAGACCTCCTCCCAAAAGTTTCACTCCATGTTTGGCCAGCACTTCATTGAGCTGTGTGTGAGTGACCGAGTTAATGGCTGCTGTCCTGCTCATTCTCCTCCCCGCACCATGTGATGCAGAATTGACCGAAGCCGTTTCTCCTCTTCCTTTTACTACATAACCCGGAGCAGTCATGGATCCCGGGATCACACCGAGCACATCCTTACCAGCAGGTGTGGCACCCTTTCGATGTACAATTACCTCCCTGCCTTCCCAGCTTTCCTTCCAGGCAAAATTGTGGTGGTTCTCCACTCTTTTCAATGGTTGCCTTCCCAATTGCTTAGCGATCTTGTCATGAATGATATGGTGACAGGCAGATGCATAATCACCGGCCAGGTTCATGGCCAACCAGTATTCATGCCCCTCTTGTTCATCAAGCCTTAACCAGGCCAGGTTCGCGGCTTCCCCCGGCAGCATTCTTTTTTCCTTGGCAATTTTCGTATAGTGATTGGCAATGTTGGCGCCCAGTCCGCGTGATCCGGAATGCGACAACAGGCCAAGGTATTTACCGGCTTCAACTCCCAGCACCGGGTCTTTTTCAGGAATGTCTACTGTTCCGAATTCTACGAAATGATTACCCGAACCTGATGAACCCAGTTGTTTCCAGGCCCTTCCCTGTAAACCTTTCAATAAACCCAACTCTTCAAACTCCTGGCGGTACATCACTTCATGATCATGTGCCTGTTCAAACATGGCGCCGCTTCCAAATAATGTTGCCTCATTCAGTTCTCTTGTAAAAAAATGCTCGCGCTGATCCAGCTCCTTTGGATCTATATCGAAAATTGACAAACACATACGGCATCCTATATCCACTCCCACCCCATACGGAATGACAGCATTTTCTGTAGCGAGCACTCCACCTATCGGCAAACCATATCCTGAATGCGCATCCGGCATGAGCGCACCTGCAACAGCAACAGGCAACTTGGCAGCGGTATACATCTGGTGCATGGCACCTTGCTCTATGCCTTCGCTTCCGAATACGTTGAATTCAATTCCATGCGGATTCAATGCGATTCCTGCACCACGGCCGGTTTTGGGTTTGGGCAATAGCGCTTCAGCGATCTTTCCCAATTGCCCGTCCTCTGCATACTGGTTGGGACTTTGTAAAACACTGGCAAGAATTTCAAGCGCATCGCCTTCGGACAAATGTTTGAATGTTTTTTCCATGATGTTCATGGCAATGCTGATGACAGGCCCTTCCGGGTAGCCAAGCTTTCTTAATTGTTTGCCTGATAATTTAAGTTTTGCCATGTTACACTCTTTCTCTTTCTGTTTCTCTTTCTGTTTCTGTTTCTGTTTCTGTTTCTAATAGAATGCCAGAAAATCGGGAATGCAACCTAATGATACAATACATGAATAAATGAAATATAAAAGGCATAGCCGGAAAGTTGGAAAGGGCGGTAAGTAATGGTTGATAGCATTGACAGACTTCCAACTTCAGACTACCGACTTTTGATTTAATAAGTACTCTCCATTCTCTAGTTCACAGACTTTGAACTTTCAACTTTGAATTTTGAATTAAAACAAAGTCTGCTCCACGCTGTCCACACCCAGCGGCGGCAGTTTATCCCATTGATAAGGCTCCAGCCTTTCTTTTCCATCGGGTCTTTCTTTTGTGGTTCTTATTGTATAAACAGGATGATAATCCAGGTTCGCGGCTGGCATTTCAAATTGAAAAAGATCCTGCATCTCTTCATCAGTCAAATCAGGGTCCAGCCATTTCAATTCCAGTTCCCGGTTCAGCATCAGGGGCATGCGGTTGGCCTGCTCGCCGCTGTTATGAATTTGCGCCATTACTGAATTGGCAGCTCGAGTAACGATGGTAAAAGTGCCGGTTACTTCGCCAGTTTCCACATCAGCCCTGTTGGGGTAATGATATAGCCCGGGCAGGCAAAATATTTTTCTTTCTTTCAACCTGATATAATAAGGCACTTTGTTTTTGAAACCCTTCACTTCACGATGCTCGAAAAAACCCGTAACAGGAACAAGACATCTTTTTCTGCGGATACGGTGCCAGTAACAGCGCTTATCCTCAATAATTTTTTCACTTCTTGCATTACACATGCTGCTCCTGCCTTTTTTAATCTTTTCAGGCGTATCCATGTATTCGGGAATGATACCCCATTCAAATGCTTTCAGTTTATACTGCCCGTCCTCATTTATGATAACTGGATATTTGCGAAAGGCCTGCGCCTGCACATGCAGGTTCATATCATAACTGATCCCGATCTGTGGATCAATGACCAGCCCGGGCAGATAGTCCGTCACCATTTCGATGCTGGTGGAAAAGGAAATATCATAACACATCAGCTACAGTTTTCTATTTCCTCAAATTTAACCTTTGCTTCCCTTCCACCGTATTTAATCCTGATATACAATTCTCCAAACTGCATTTCATAATTGGTACGCACTCCTTCATCCCGCCCGGGTTTCCATCCTAATTTTTCAATGTATGCACGCAACTTCTTTTTTAGTACACCATCAACCGGACGGTCCCAACCCGGTTTCAAAACCGAAGCAAAAACAAGGTAGCCTTCCGGTCCGGCAGCAGCAGTTTTCAGCCTTATCCGATGCTCCGCATTTTCCCAGCAATAGAGATAGCGGTAACGGTCATATGAGATTGCTCCAAAATGATCCATTGCGGTGGTAAGGCTGTCGTAATGTGAAAATAAAAAACACCTGCCCTGTTGAACCGGGTCATAGCAGCCCCGGGCAAATTGCTGCCGCACGAAAAATATTTTTCCCGCTGCCACGAAAGCATCGAGCAGGTCCGGTGTGAAGGGATAAAATGGATTAAAGGGTTTCATGTAGCCCTTGCTTTTGGCAACTGGTCAAAACGCGTGGTGAAATGGCAGGACAGGTAATCCTGCTTCAGCTTCCACCGGTTTTCATAAGACTGGGTGGCGAACCTTACCGTGTCCCTTTCAAACTGGCGGTTCACTTCATCAATAGATTTCATGAGGCCACTGGTTTTTTTTCTTTGTTCGCTATCAAACAAGGATCCCTGGATGGCATCCTGAGGAACGAGATCCATCATTACCACCCCGCATTTCTGGTAGAGATAACCGGGCTTGTAAATATGATCAAGGCCCTGCATGGCATACCGTATCAACTCCGTGGTAAGGTTGCTGGCTACTTTAAGTTGCAGGGTCACTGATTGAAAATACTGTTCGTCTGCAGGCCGGTGCGGATTGGTTTGAATGAACACATTCATTTTCCGCGCACAGCTCTTTTCACGCCTGAGTTTTTCCGCGCAGTTGCTGGTAAATTTTGTAAGCGCCTGCCTGATCTCATTTTTATCTGTGATCAGTTCTCCAAAAGACCTTGACGTGGTAATGTTTTTTCTTGCGGGCGGTTCCACATCCCATTCCAGGCAGGCAATGCCCTTCAATTCATGCAGCATGCGCTGGCCAACCACGCTGAGGTTTTTGCGCACCCATTCTTCAGGTGCCCTCGAAAGATCATAAGCGCTGGAAAAACCATTTTGTTCCAGCAGGGCTGTGTATTGTTTGCCGATTCCCCAAATAGATCCTACAGAAGTTTCGCGTAACATTTCCACTGTCTTATCCTCTGCATCGGCTGAATAAACACCGATACATGGAAACTTTTTTTTCGCATACCGGTTGGCCATCTTCGCAAGGGTCTTTGTAGCTCCAATTCCAACAC
>JAEYUA010000017.1 GCA_023433755.1 Bacteroidota bacterium
GAGTGTAATTGAAGATCCTAATAAAAAAGGTGCTGACTGCCGTTACCGCATGAACCTGGTAAAAACCAAAGTGCAACCAATGTGGATCAATTACAATTATGTGAGATCCGGCAGTTTTTCACTGAAAGAAAACGGGATACAGATCCAGAACAAAACCTGTTCTGACAAACCTGTAAATTTTTCTCTTTTATACAATCGCCTGGATTCTGTGAAATGGGATTTTGGTGATCCCGCATCGGGGGCTGACAATAATTCCACTGCACTGGCACCTCAGCATTTTTACCCGGGTCCCGGTACCTATACAGCAAGAGCATTGATCTATTCAAGGTGCATCATTGATACTGCTGTGAGAACCGTTGTAATCCAGCCGGAAGTTTCCATAAAAGTTCCGGACTTTATTAAAGACACTTTCGCTTGCAGGGGGCAGCAACTGGAACTGGATGTGAGCACACCGGGAGCAACTGCCTATCTCTGGGATAATTTTTTATTCTATCCCAACAGGATCATGGATACGGCAGGGCGCATGAGCATCAGCATTTACAATGACTGCTCATTTGACAGGAAGGAATTTACTTTTGTATATAAGGACTGTCCCTGCGAAGTTTTTGTGCCAACAGCCTTCACTCCAAACAATGACGGACTGAATGATCTCTTCAAACCGAAATTTGCCTGCTTTGCAAAAAATTACAGGCTCAAAATCTTCACGCGCTGGGGACAGGTAATTTATGAAACCAATGATGTGAACCAGGGATGGAATGGCAGGCGTGGCGCAGTTGGATTGCCCGCCGCTGTGTATGTATGGATGGTTGAATACAGTAATCCGAATACCAAGGAGAAATATTTTAAGAAGGGGACGGTGGTATTGATAAGGTGAGAAGGCAAAAGTCAAAATTCAAAAGTCAAAATCAGTTTCACGCAAAAACGCAAAGCGAAAAAGACGCAAAAGAAAAAAAGAGTAACCGCATAGGACGCGAAGAAGCGCAAAGCATACGCAAAGAATAGGTAAAGAAATTTCGAAAATGAAACACTACTTACCGTATCCTTCCCGTTCTTACCGCCTCCCCCGGCTATTTCATAGTATTCAATCAGATATTTGTGAAGCTATCGGCCATTGGCTAAAATCGTTGCCTTAGTATAACGGATTTAGTCACATGCGCCAAAAAAAATCGGCCAAAAAAAAATTCTTTTTTCATCTATTTTGATGCATTCCAATACAGGCTTGAACTACCAATTTTTACCCTATCTCTTATCCACACCTGTGCAAATCTTTGACTTCGTTTTGTGGGTCATCAAAGATATTTTCGTCGCCTCACCATTTCTTTAGATATCCACCAAAACCCATTAAAAAAGCAGTTATGGCAAGTGAAAGCAGAACAACCACAAAGGGACTATCGTTCCAGCGCAAGTACACAAGGGAAGATATCAATGTCTTCGATCAATTTGAGTACGACTACCGTACTTCTGTAATCCGTAACCCCAGTGGAGAAGTTGTTTTTGAAATGACCAATGTGGAAGTGCCCAAACAATGGTCACAGATCGCAACGGACATTCTTGCACAAAAGTATTTCAGGAAAGCAGGTGTGCCCCAGCCGGATGGTACTACCAGCCGCGAAACATCGGTGAAGCAGGTGGCTCACCGTATGGCCAACTGCTGGAGAGTGTGGGGTGAACGTTATGGATATTTTGCCAGCTTTGATGATGCGCAGATTTTTTATGAAGAGCTCGTGTATTCGATATTGAACCAGGCCTGCGTGCCCAATTCGCCGCAATGGTTCAATACCGGTCTGCATGAAAGCTATGGCATCAAGGGCAAACCCCAGGGTCACTATTTTGTTGACCAGGTAGATGGACAACTGAAAAAATCCACATCGGCCTACGAGCGTCCCCAGCCGCATGCCTGTTTTATCCTCAGCGTGGAAGATGACCTGGTGAATGATGGTGGTATCATGGACCTCTGGGTTCGTGAAGCAAGGATCTTTAAATATGGGTCTGGTGTGGGAACCAATTTTTCCAACCTGCGTGGTGAAGGTGAGAAATTGAGTGGTGGTGGTACTTCAAGCGGACTGATGTCCTTCCTGAAAATTGGAGACCGCGCTGCCGGTGCCATCAAAAGTGGTGGTACCACCAGACGCGCCGCTAAAATGGTCTGTCTCGACCTGGATCATCCGGAGATCGTTCAGTTCGTGAACTGGAAAGTGGAAGAGGAGAAGAAAGTGGGTGCGCTGATCGCTGCTGGTTATGCCAGTGATTATGAAGGTGAGGCTTACCGTACAGTGTCAGGACAGAATTCCAACAACTCGGTAAGAATTCCGAATTCATTTTTTGAAAAGCTGGAAAAGAATGAAGACTGGGAACTGACCGCACGCAGCGATGGCAGGGTCATGAAAAAAGTACCTGCAAAAGAACTCTGGAACCAGATCGCTTATGCTGCCTGGCGTTGTGCTGATCCCGGTACACAGTACAATACTACCATCAACGAATGGCATACCTGTCCCGAAGGTGGAGAGATCCGCGCGAGCAATCCATGCTCCGAGTACATGTTCCTTGACAATACTGCCTGTAACCTGGCATCTGCCAACCTGATGAAATTCTACAATTTCGAAACAGGAACGCTGGATGTGGAAGGTTTTGAATATACTTGCCGCTTGTGGACCACCGTGCTGGAAATTTCAGTACTGATGGCGCAGTTCCCCTCCAAGGAAGTGGCTCAGTTAAGTTATGAATACCGCACGCTAGGGCTCGGCTTCGCCAACCTGGGCACCCTGCTCATGGTAAGCGGCATTCCTTACGACAGCGAAAAAGCAAGGGCTATCGCCGGCGCCATCTCCGCAATCATGACGGGTGTGGCATATAAAACTTCCGCTGAAATGGCTGAAGTGATGGGTGCCTTCCCACGTTATGAAGAAAACAAGGAGCATATGCTCCGTGTGATGCGCAACCACCGCCTGGCTGCTTATGATGCAGACAGCTATGAGCAACTGAGTGTAAAACCACAAGGACTCAAAGCGCAATACTGTCCTGACTATCTGCTCACTGCAGCCTGCAAGGCCTGGGATGACGCGGTAGAACTGGGAGAAAAATTTGGTTACAGGAATGCGCAGGCAACTGTGATCGCACCAACAGGTACAATTGGTCTTGTGATGGATTGTGATACTACCGGTGTGGAACCAGACTTCGCGCTGGTAAAATTCAAAAAACTTTCCGGCGGTGGTTATTTCAAGATCATCAACCAGTCCGTTCCTGTTGCGCTGAAGAATTTAGGATACGATGCCAAAGAAGTAGAAAGCATCATCAAATACGCGGTTGGTTCAGGAACCTTTGCCGGTGCTCCGCATATCAATCACCAGTCACTTTCAGAAAAAGGATTTATCGCTGATGAGATCAAAAAACTGGACGCAGCGGTAGCCTCTGCATTCGAGATCGGTTTTGTATTCAATGTTTACAACCTGGGTGAAGAATGCCTGCAGCGTTTGGGTTTCAAACCAGAACAGTATTTCAATTTTGAATGGAGCCTGCTGGAAGCATTGGGTTATAGTGACGAACAGATTGAAGCTGCTAATGATTATGTATGCGGAACCATGACCGTGGAAGGAGCTCCTTACCTGAAAGACGAACACCTGCCTGTTTTTGACTGCGCCAATAAATGCGGCAAGAAAGGTGAACGTTACATTCATGCGCATGGACACATCCGCATGATGGCAGCCGTTCAGCCATTCATATCAGGTGCTATTTCAAAAACCATCAACCTGCCGCACGAAGCACAGGTGGAGGAGATCGCAGATTCTTATTTACTGAGCTGGCAGTTAGGATTAAAAGCGTGTGCGCTTTACCGTGATGGTAGCAAAATGTCGCAGCCGCTGAGTAATAAATCAGACAAAAAGAAAAAGGCAGGCGATGAAGCAGAAGCTGAAAACAATAATGAGCTGGAAAGCAATATTGTGGACATGGCCAAGCTCACCATCGAAGAACTGCTGGATGAAGTAACCAAGAGAGTACAGGCTTCACCTGATACCAAGCTGAAACGCAAACTGGCCAGCATTGTTGAAAGACGTGCATTGCCGGCCAAAAGAAGGGGCTTCACCCAAAAAGCCAAGATCAACGGGCAAACTATTTTCCTGCGTACAGGAGAATATGCGGATGGAACAGTAGGAGAGATCTTCATTGATATGGCCAAGGAAGGTGCTACCATGAGGAGCATGCTGAACTGTTTTGCCATCTCCATTTCAATCGGCCTGCAGTATGGAGTTCCGCTGGAAGAATTTGTAGAGAAATTTGTTTTCACCAGGTTTGAACCGGCCGGATTCGTTGAACATCCGAATATCAAGTCTACCACTTCCATTGTTGATTTCATCTTCCGTTCACTGGGATATGAATACCTCAACCGCACCGACCTGGTTCATGTGCTCGACAAACCTGAAGTGATGAATACTGGAGAAGAGGATTGGGATACTCCTGAGGTGGAGCCAACAGCTAAACTTCCTGAGTTATCAAGTGTGCGTGTTGTAGCATCACAGCCTGTTTTATCAAAAGCACAAAAAGCCAGCAATGCGGGAATGGATGCAGTGAATGTGGCAGCCAAGAGCATGCAGAGTGATGCACCTGCCTGTAATACCTGCGGACATATTACGATAAGGAGTGGTACCTGTTATAAGTGTTTGAATTGTGGGAATAGTATGGGTTGTAGTTAAGCTTCTAGCTGCTAGCTACTAGCTGCGAGATATAGCTCCGGTCAGGTTGAAACTGGCCGGAGTTTTTTTATTTCAGTAAACCATTTTTAAAAAAATGCAGGCTGGGCTTGCAACACATCTGTTTTCCACAGTATGTTTAGAACTTTTGGAAAATCCCGGGTGGCTGTGCACTAAAATTGTGAAAATTTTTAACAAACAACCTCGGAGGTTACCTCGGAGGTCGACAATACTTCGGACGGAAAAACCAACCTATGTTCCGAACCACAAAATCCCGCGCCAGCGGGATTTTTCATTTATCATATCGACTCACGTATCTCAATTAACGACTCACTTTAAGATTCCTTAAGGTCAAAACCCCAGCTTACTTCCAATATCTCCCAATGGATTGGAACCCCCGGCAGCATTGCCCCCCGTTGCACTTCCCCCTGTTCCCAGCAC
>JAEYUA010000091.1 GCA_023433755.1 Bacteroidota bacterium
TCAGACTACCATATCAAAAGCAAGTTCAACGCCACCCGTGAAGAGATCCTCCAACGTGCCGTGCAATGTGTGAAATGGGCACGCCAGTACACCGAGGATGTGGAGTTCTATGCGGAAGACGCGGGCCGCACAGATAATGATTACCTGGCGCAGGTGATCGAAGCCGTGATCAAAGCAGGTGCTACCACAGTGAACATTCCAGACACCACGGGTTATTGCCTCCCCAGCCAGTATGGTGAAAAGATCGCTTACCTCGTGAACCATGTTCAAAATATAGATAAAGCCATCATCTCCTGTCATTGCCATAATGACCTGGGACTTGCTACCGCCAATGCCATCGCTGGTGTAATGAACGGAGCGAGACAAATAGAATGTACCATCAATGGTCTCGGTGAAAGAGCGGGCAATACTTCCCTTGAAGAAGTGGTGATGATCCTGCGCCAGCACCACCACCTCGATCTGCATACCCGTATCGATACGCAGCAACTCAACCCGATCAGCCGACTGGTATCAGATACCATGCGCATGCCGGTGCAACCCAATAAAGCCATTGTAGGAAGCAATGCATTTTCACATTCCTCCGGCATTCACCAGGATGGATTTTTGAAAGACGCGCAGACCTACGAGATCATTGATCCTGAAACTGTGGGTGCCGAACAAAGCAAGATCGTACTGACCGCAAGAAGCGGTCGCAGTGCGCTGGCCTACCGTTTCCAGAAAATGGGTTACCAGTTCAACCGCAATGATATTGATACGCTCTATGATCATTTTTTAAAAGTGGCTGATTCCAAAAAAGAAGTAAAGGAAGAAGACCTCCTGCAGTTAGCCAGCCAACACCAACCTGAAACCGCCAGTGTAGCATAATATGGGAAAAACATTATTTGAAAAGATCTGGGACCGCCACGTGGTCCGCACCATCGAGGATGGACCATCCGTACTCTATATTGACAAACATTTTATTCACGAGGTCACGAGTCCGCAGGCATTCAGCGGACTGGAAAAAAGAGGTTTGAAAGTCTTCCGGCCGGACCAGGTAGTAGCTACTGCCGACCATAATGTACCTACCCAAAACCAGCACCTGCCCATCAGGGATCTATTATCGAGGAAACAGGTAGAGCAACTGGAAGAAAATTGTAAGAAACACGGTATCACGCTATATGGACTGGGACATCCCTACCAGGGCATTGTTCACGTGATCGGCCCAGAACTGGGCATCACTCAGCCCGGGATGACCATCGTGTGTGGTGACAGTCATACTTCCACGCATGGGGCCTTTGGTTCCATTGCCTTTGGCATCGGCACCAGCGAGGTGGAAATGGTATTTGCATCGCAGTGTCTCTTGCAGACCAAGCCCAAACTGATGCGCATCAATATCGAAGGCACGCTTGCCAAAGGCGTGGTATCGAAGGATATCATTCTTTATATCATTTCTAAAATCTCGGCAAGCGGTGCTACCGGATTCTTTGTTGAGTATGCAGGATCGGCCATCCGTTCGCTTTCCATGGAAGCCCGCATGACCATTTGCAATATGAGTATTGAAATGGGCGCACGCGGTGGCATGATCGCTCCTGATGAAACTACTTATGATTACATCAAGGGAAGGCCATTCGCCCCGAAAGAAGCGCAATGGGAAAAGAAACTGGAAGAATGGAAAACACTTTACAGTGACGCAGATGCCATTTTCGAGGAAGAGCTCTACATCAATGCTGCCGATATCGAACCCATGATCACTTATGGCACCAACCCGGGCATGGGCATCGCCATCAATGGGCTGATACCCGAACCGGAACGTATAACGGATATGGGTAAACGTAAAAACATTGTGCAGTCGCTGGAATATATGGGACTGCAGTCAGGCAGTGCCTTAAAGGGCATGCCGGTTCAGCATGTATTTATTGGAAGCTGCACCAATTCAAGAATTGAGGACCTGAGGCTTGTTGCCGGACTGGTTAAAGGCCGGCAGAAGAATGATTGGGTAAAAGTTATGATCGTACCGGGCTCGCAACAGGTGGCCAGGCAGGTGAAAGAGGAAGGACTGGATAAAATTTTTGAAGCGGCGGGCTTTGAGATCAGGCAGGCGGGTTGCAGTGCGTGCCTGGGTATGAATGAGGATAAGGTGCCGGCTGGGGAGTATTGTATTTCTACGAGTAATAGAAATTTTGAAGGGAGGCAGGGTGCTGGGGCGAGGACGTTGCTGGCAAGTCCATTAACAGCTGCAGCTGCAGCTTTAACAGGGGTTGTCACTGATGTCAGAGATCTTTTAAATCAGTGATTTTTTTTACCGCCAAGAAAGAAGGGCGCCAAGAAGAGAGTTTGAATTTCGACAACTACTTATAGAACATGGAATTCTATTAAAATTTTATTGCGCCTTTTTTTCTTGGCGTCTTTGCGTGAAACAAAAAACATGAATAAAATAAATATCATTCAAAGCACTTTCGTTCCCTTGCCAATGGAAAACATTGACACGGACCAAATCATACCAGCGCGCTTTCTCAAGGCCACCACAAGAGAAGGCTTCGGGCAAAACCTCTTCCGCGACTGGCGATATGAAAATGACGATCCCTCCCAGCCAAAGAAAGATTTCATTCTCAACAATCCCGCCTACTCAGGAGAAATCCTCGTAGCCGGGAAAAATTTCGGATGCGGATCATCAAGAGAACATGCGGCATGGTCCATCCTGGATTATGGTTTCCGCGTGGTGGTGTCGAGTTTCTTTGCAGACATCTTCCGCAACAATGCACTCAACAATGGTTTGTTGCCGGTGCAGGTGAGCGAGGATTTTCTGCAATCCATTTTTGCTTTATCACCAGCATCCACCCTCACCATCAACCTCGAAGCACAAACCATCACCATCGACGAAACAGGTGCTAAGGAAAGCTTCGCGATCAGTCCTTATAAAAAGACCTGCCTCCTCAATGGTTTTGATGATATAGATTATTTACTGAGCCTGAAAGAAGAGATCAGTGCCTTTGAACAAAAAATTACAGCCTGAGATGAACAAACATATTGCCGTTTTACCGGGAGATGGTATTGGTCCGGAAGTGACCAAACAATCCATCAAAGTACTGAATGCCGTGGCCGAAAGGTTCGGCCATGAATTCGATTACAGTTATGCACTCATGGGCGCAGAAGCCATTGACCAAACAGGAACTCCCCTGCCTCCTGAAACACTCGAGGCCTGCATGGATGCGGATGCCATCCTGTTTTGCGCCATTGGTGATCCACGGTTTGATAATGATCCCAATGCCAAAGTAAGACCTGAGCAGGGATTGCTGCAATTGAGAAAAGCACTCGGATTGTTCGCCAACATCCGGCCTGTATCCGGCTATGCTACGCTGCATCATCTGTCTCCCCTCAAATCATCACAACTTGAAGGCGTTGACTTCGTCGTGTACCGCGAGCTTACCGGCGGCATTTATTTCGGTGAAAAAAAACTGGATGAAGATGGGGGGCAGGCAACTGATCTCTGTGCGTACAGTCGTGCCGAAATAGAACGCATCGCACACCTGGCTTTCCAAGCTGCGCAACAAAGAAAAAATAAACTAACCCTTGTAGATAAAGCAAATGTTTTGGAAACCTCCCGGCTCTGGCGCCGCGTGGTGAAAGAACTGGCAACTGGTTACCCTGATGTAACAGTAGACTATATGTATGTGGACAATGCCGCCATGCAGATCATTGTCAATCCCAAACAATTTGACGTGGTGCTCACCGAAAATATGTTTGGCGATATCCTCAGCGATGAGGCCAGCGTGATTGGTGGTTCACTGGGTATGCTGCCCTCTGCTTCTGTGGGCGTGCATACGGCATTGTTTGAACCTATTCATGGATCCTATCCACAGGCGGCAGGAAAAGATATAGCCAATCCCATGGGTTCCATTTTATCAGCAGCTATGCTACTGGATCATTTGAAGATGAATGAAGAAGCGGCGCTGGTTCGTGAGGCGGTTGAATGGACGATTAATTCCAAATTCGTAACGAAGGATATTGATCCTGTGAATTATTATTTCACGTCGACCATTGGAGACATCGTGGCAGAGTATGTGAGCGGGAGAATGTCGAGGGATGTGAATGTGGTGAATATTGAGTTGCGGAA
>JAEYUA010000246.1 GCA_023433755.1 Bacteroidota bacterium
GCTGAGGTGGGGCTCAAACTAATCCAGTTACTGCCCATCAACGACACTACGGCCACTTATACCTGGAAGGATTCCTATCCTTATGCCGCGATTTCAGCTTTTGCATTACATCCCATTTACATTAACCTGCAGAAGGTAGCCGGCAAAAAAAATGAGCGCATCATAAAAGCCCTTGCCAAAAAACAGAAACAACTTAACGGCCTTGTTGAAATTGATTATGAACAGGTGATTCATTTCAAGACCAATGCCCTGCGAGAATTATTCGATATTGATGGACTTGGATTTTTGAAAGAAGAAAATTTCAAGGAATTCTTTGAAGACAACCAGGCCTGGCTGGTACCTTATGCTGCCTTCTGCTATTTGCGGGATAAATACGGAACATCAGATTATTCAAAATGGAAGACTCATTCTGTTTATTCCGAAGAAGAAGTTGAAAGGTTATGTAACCCCCGATCCAAAACATTCACCCAGATCGCCTTCCATCTATATGTTCAATACCACCTGCACCTGCAGTTAAAGGATGCAAGTGATTATGCGCATAAAAAAGGCATCGCCTTTAAAGGTGATATACCCATTGGCATTTACCGTTATGGCTGTGATGCCTGGACCGCGCCATCACTTTACAATATGAACATGCAGGCCGGTGCTCCACCTGATGATTTCACCATCAAAGGCCAGAATTGGGGTTTCCCTACCTACAACTGGAAGAAGATGGAAGAAGATCATTTCGAATGGTGGCGCCAGCGCTTCCACCAGATGAGTAATTATTTTGATGCCTTCCGCATCGATCATATCCTGGGTTTTTTCCGCATCTGGAGTATTCCGGTAGATGCAGTTGAAGGGATCATGGGACGGTTCATTCCCGCCCTGCCTGTACATGTTACAGAGTTTGGTGAAAGAGGAATATGGTTTGATCATGACCGTTACTGCAAACCTTTTATCATTGATGAAATCCTTCATCAACTTTTCGGTCACCAGGTTGATTTTGTAAAAACCCATTTCCTCCAGGCAGAAGGTGATGGCCGGTATGCGCTCCTGGAAAATTTTAATACACAGGCTAAGATCCAGGCCTGGTTCGATGCCCAGGATGATACAGAAGAAAATAAAAACATCCGACAGGGACTTTTTGATCTCACTACCAATGTGCTGCTGTTTGAAGAACCAGGTTCCGGGCATACAAAATATCATTTCAGGATCCTGATTGAAAACACCAGTTCTTTCAGGCACCTCGATGAAGCAACAAGGCAAAAACTCAATGATCTTTACGTCAATTATTTCTATCGCCGCCAGGATGGATTCTGGAAAGAAGAAGCGATGAAAAAACTGCCGGCACTCAAGGATGCCACCGACATGCTTATCTGCGGGGAGGACCTTGGTATGGTGCCCCATTCTGTTCCCGAAGTAATGCAGCAACTGGGTATCCTAAGCCTGGAGATCCAGCGCATGCCCAAGAATCCACAAACGGAATTCTTTCATCCCAAAGACGCACCCTACCTTTCTGTTGTCACCCCTTCATCGCATGACATGAGCACGATCAGGGGATGGTGGGAAGAAAGCCGTGATAAAACACAACGGTTTTTCAATACCATTCTGGGCGAACAGGGAACCGCACCTTATTTCTGTGAACCCTGGATCAACAGGGCTATAGTAATGCAGCATTTATATGCACCCTCCATGTGGAGTATTTTCCAGTTGCAGGACCTGCTCGGCATGAGTGAAAAACTCAGGAGAGAAAATCCCAAAGAAGAAAGGATCAATGACCCGGCCAATTCCAGTCATTACTGGAATTACAGGATTCATATACCCCTGGAACAATTGATTAAGGAAAAAGAATTCAACCGTGAAATGAAGGATTATATAGTGAATAGTGGAAGGGGGTAGGGGGCGATTCACAATTCACAATTCACGAATAACCCTCCACCATCAATCAAACATGAAAGTCACCCACCACAGTTTCAACCTTAAATTCAAATATCCATTTGGTATTTCTAAAGGGACTAAGACCCATCAACCTACTTTTATCGTGGAACTGGAACACCTGGGCTGGAAAGGATATGGAGAAGCGCCAGCCATCACATACTACCATATTCCGGTGGAGAAGATGGCTGAAGACCTGGAACGTAAAAAAATCTTCGTTGAAAAATTTGCTTTCACCGAACCTGGAAGATGGTGGCATTACCTGCATCACCTGTTTCCTGCCAACCCTTTTCTTGTATGCGCTCTTGACATGGCTGGCTGGGACCTCTACGGCCAGATGAAGAACAGGGAACTGAAAGATTTCTGGCAACCGGAACAACCGCATCAGCCCATTTGTGATTACACCATTGGTATTGATACTATCGAAAAAATGGTGGAGAAACTGAAAGAGAAACCATGGCCTATCTACAAGATCAAGCTGGGTACTGAAAACGATATCGGCATCATGGAACAGTTGAGAAAACACACCGATGCTGTATTCCGTATCGATGCCAACGCGGCATGGAAGGCAGAAGAAGCCCTGGAAAAGATCCGGGTATTCAGCCAGATGAATGTGGAGTTCATTGAACAACCCCTGGCCAAAGATGACTGGGAAGGAATGAAATATTTGTTTGAACACTCACCCTTACCCTTATACGCAGATGAATCCTGTGTAAAAGAAGAGGATGTGGAAAGGTGTCACAACCATTTTCATGGAATCAATATCAAACTCACCAAATGCAGCGGCATCACACCGGCCTTACGCATGATTGAAAGAGCCAGGCAACTGGACCTGGGTATCATGGTTGGCGCCATGAATGAATCCACCCTGGGATCGGCTGCCATTGCGCACCTGGCGCCGCTGGTAGATCATATTGATGCTGACGGCCCGCTGCTGCTGGAAGAAGATATTGCCACCGGTCTTGACTATCTCAACGATGGCAATATCCTGACCTCTGGAAAACCCGGACTCGGAATCAGGTATGAAGGCCTGTTCAGCCGTAACGTGGTTAGCTGAGCAATCCCGGCCTGAAATTTGCGTTTCGTGATCAAACTCGTTCCGTGCAAAGATTATTTTTTATTCTTATTGCTTCTTTCTGCAGCCTCGTATCCTTTGCCCAATTGCAATTGGGTGTTTTTGGCGGACTTTCCAATTACCAGGGCGACCTCGTTGATAAGATCTACCAGTCTCCCCGTGCATCAATCGGCATAACCGCGGGTTATGAGATCAGCGGCCGTTTCAATTTACGCGCCGGGCTCACTTTCGCCAAAGTTGCAGGCGCTGACAGTCTCAATGAAAAAGATTACCTGCGGATGCGGAACCTGAGTTTCCAGTCGCCAATCACGGAATTAAGTGTGACCGGTGAATTCAACACTCTCAACATGGACATCCACAGGTGGTCACCCTACCTGTTTGGCGGACTGGCACTGTTTCGTTTTAACCCTTACACTTTTGATCAGAATGGTAACAAAGTTTTCCTGCAGCCTCTGGGCACTGAAGGTCAGGGACTGGCCGGTTATGAATCATCCAACCTGTATGCACGCACGCAGCTTGCCATTCCTTTTGGCGGTGGCATCAAAT
The DNA here is from genome assembly GCA_023433755.1 of Bacteroidota bacterium. GTDB lineage: Bacteria > Bacteroidota > Bacteroidia > Chitinophagales > Chitinophagaceae > Flavisolibacter. Next base: position 3,539 of record JAEYUA010000246.1, read on the forward strand.
TCAATGTGAGTGACCAATTCAGGATCGCGCTGGAAGTAGGTATGCGCAAACTGTTTACAGATTACCTCGATGATGTAAGCGGCAACTATGCTGATCCTGCTGATCTGCTCGCTAACCGGGGACCTCTTTCAGTTGATCTTTCCTACCGGGAGGATGAAATGCCTGGTGGCAATGTTATTTATCCTTCTAAAGGAGATCAGCGGGGAAGTCCCAAATACAAGGATTATTATTATTTCACAGGACTTCATCTCATTTACAGGCTGCCCGAAGGATCCGGAGGCAGCAGGGGTTCCCGCAAAAGCGGTTATGGTTGTCCCACCGTGTTCTAATCATCCATCCTGCTGATTTTAAACATTTTTATCACGACCCCCGGATTTACCTTTGCCGGGCTATGGCATATAAAAATCAACAACAATTCATAGAAGCGATAGAAAGGGCAGGAGAACTGGTTCGTATCAAAACCTTCGTTGACCCCAAATTAGAGATCTCCGAAATTACAGACAGGATCAGTAAAACAGCAGGAGGGGGCAAGGCCCTGTTATTTGAAAATACCGGTTACGACTTTCCTGTTCTCATGAACGCTTACGGAAGTGAAAAAAGAATGTGCATGGCCCTGGGTGTGCAGCATCTTGATGATGTAGCCAAAGAGATCGAACAGTTGTTTCACATGCTCTCCGCTCCGAAGGAGAACATTCTTGATAAACTCAAACTGCTTCCCAAACTTGGACAGTTCGCAAGCTGGATGCCTAAGGTCCGCTCAGGAAGGGGCGAATGCCAGGAAGTGATCTGGCAGGGAGACCAGGCAGATATTACCAAATTACCTGTGATCACCTGCTGGCCAAAAGATGGTGGTCCCTTTGTGACGCTCCCCATCATTCATACAAAAGATCCTAATACCAATTCACGGAATGTAGGCATGTACCGCATGCAGGTTTACGGTCCACAGCTCACCGGCATGCACTGGCACAAGCATAAAGTATCTGCCAAACATTTCAACGAGTATAAAAAACTGGGAAAGCGTATGCCCGTTGCCGTTGCACTTGGCGGAGATCCTGTATATGCTTATTCCGCCACCGCACCACTTCCTGAAAATGTGGATGAATACATGCTCGCTGGTTTCCTCCGCAAGAAAAAAGTGGAACTGGTGAAATGCATCACGCAGCCGGATGTGGAAGTTCCTGCTGATGCAGACTTCATCATTGAAGGATATGTAGATCCCAATGATGAACTGATCTGGGAAGGTCCGTTTGGTGATCATACCGGTTATTATTCCCTGCCCGACTGGTACCCTCGCTTTCACATCACCTGCATCACACACAGGAAAAACCCGGTATATCCTGCCACCATCGTTGGTATTCCACCACAGGAAGATGCCTGGCTGGGCAAGGCTACTGAAAGAATATTCCTCGCACCTATGAAAATGACCATGATCCCTGAGATCATTGATATGGACATGCCGGTGGAAGGCGTGTTTCACAACCTGGTGATCGCCCAGGTAAAAAAAGATTACGCAGGCCAGGGACAGAAAGTAATGAATGCTATGTGGGGCGCCGGGCAAATGATGTTCAACAAAATTCTTGTAATGGTGGATGAACATGTGAAGATCCAGGATTACCAGGCGCTGGCCACTTATGTATTCAAAAATCTTGACCCTGCCATGGATATATATTTTTCACAAGGGCCGATGGATGTGCTGGATCATAGTTGTAGCAAACTCGGTTTCGGTGGAAAAATGTGCATTGACGGAAGCGCCAAATTTGAAGAAGAAACAAATGAGGACAATGCCTGGTCTGCACCATCCGCAGACCTGGCAGCCCTTCTCACCTCGAAATTCAGCGAGGTGCATAAGGTAAACCAGGAACTGCTGAAAAAAGATATTCCCGTGCTGGTTGTCTCGGTTGAAAAGAACAGGAAAAACCATGTTCGTGAACTGCACCAGGCCATTGGTGCACTACCTGAAATGGAAGCAGTGAAGATGGTATTGTATGTTGAACACACGGTTGATGCGGGTGATCTTGGCGTTTCGCTCTGGAGAGTATGCAATAACCTTGATCCCAAAAGAGATTATACCTTGGTTCAACGCCCTTCGATAAACAATGCCGGGAAAAACTACTCCTGCATGGGTCTCGACGGCACCCTTAAAACAAAGGAGCTGGATAATTTTTACCGCGACTGGCCTAACATCATTGTATCAGACGACGCCACCATCAGATCGGTCGATGAAAAATGGGATCAACTGGGTCTAGGGGCATTCCTGCCATCACCATCGTTAAAATTTAAGGGACAGATCTATGGAGAAGAAGCCATAGTTCATCATTAAATTTGGTTCATGAACCAGGAATACATAACTACTACAGGAAGAGTAATTGTAGAAAGGGATATTCTGTACCTGAGGTCAGAAAACAAACCCTTTTCGCAGACCGCTTTTTTTGAATTTCTTCCTGCTTTATTATTGATTCCGCCGGTCATTCACCTTTCCTATTTTGAAAATAATCCCAGGTGGTTTTTCAGGATGTTCTTTTACCTGACTCTTCTTTTCATGTATGGCAGTAAACTTTATGATGTTATCTTCAAAAAAAGTTTCGCTACGCGTATCCCCGTAAGCCGGATCAGGAAGATGGAGATCATACCGGATGAAACTATTTCAGGCCTGGAGACAAAATTGCTTTTATACCTGCAATCCGGGAGGATCAGGACCATTGCATTCAGGACGCGTGAATACCAGTTGGAACCTTTAGCTGAATATCTTTCCATTCAAATTTCAGTACCACGGTTAGCGCATTGAATCAGTCACTGAACATATTAATGACAGGCGGAGGAGCGCCAGGAGCTCCTGGAATCCTTCATTGCCTGAAGCAGGATGCGCGGCTAAGGATCATTGCGGCTGATGCTGATCCGCTGGCCACAGGCAGGTTCCTTGCGCATGATTTTGTACAGATTCCACCGGCAACAGATCCTGGTTTTATTGAAACACTGCTTGCCATCTGTAAACAAAAAAAAATCCAACTGGTACTGCCACTGGTCACAAGGGAATTGTTTTTATTTAGTGCTCATAAAGATTTGTTTGAGTCTGCAGGCATTAGGGTCCTGGTATCTTCAGCTTCATCAATCGAATTATCCAATAACAAATCCAATTGCTACCGGCTTTTGCTTTCTGCAGGATTGCGTGTTCCGGATTTCCGTGTAATCAATAACCTGGAAGCATTTATTCATGCGGCATTTGAACTGGGTCACCCTGGCCGTTCCTTCTGCTTTAAACCCTCTGTATCTAATGGCAGCAGGGGCGTGCGCATTGTTTCGGATTCTTTTGATGAACACCACCAGCTTTTTAATGAGAAGCCCTATAACCTTCACATCACTTATGCGCATGCGCTGCACATTCTTTCCAGCAAACCATTTCCAGAACTGCTGGTTTCTGAATACCTGCCCGGTGATGAATATTCAGTTGACTGCCTGGCCCGTGAAGGGGAAACCATCATTGCTGTTCCAAGGCTTCGCCGTAAAATGATCAATGGTATTTCGGTACAGGGAACTTTTGTTAAGGATGAAGCTATCATGGAACAGTGCAGCCGCATTGTCTCGCTGCTCCGTTTGCACGGCAACATCGGCATTCAACTGAAAAGATCCGCAAAGGGTGAAGCCCTGTTGCTGGAGATCAACCCTCGGGTGCAGGGCACCATTGTATCCGCGCTGGGAGCGGGGATCAACCTGCCCCTGCTGGCCGTTAAGATGGAACTGGGAGAAACCCTTTCGCCTTCAGATCTGGAAGTAAAATGGGGCACCTCCTTTTCCCGCTACTGGACAGAGGTCTGGTATTGATAGTGCTTTCTTCCAACCAAATGCTAAATTATCTCTTTGGTTTCTTAAGGATAAACGTGATAGCGTATATTGCCACAATGAAAAAATCAGTCTGGTTATCTCTACTTGCTGCTGTTGGTTTCGCGGCATGCAGTCCCGGTGCCCGTACCAAAAGCAAGGTATCCATTCCCCCAACTGTTGAAAATACATTGCTCTGGCGTATCTCAGGTAATGGACTGGCCAAACCTTCTTACCTGTTCGGAACCATGCATATGATCTGCGCTAACGACATCGGGGTGAGCGACAGCCTGAAGCAGGCCATCAGCCAGGCAGACAAGGTTTACCTGGAACTGGATATGGATGATATGATGGGCATGATGCTTTCCGCCATGACCAAAATGACCATGAGAGGCGATACTACATTATCCGATCTTTTGAGTCCTGAAGAATACAATAAAGTGAAAGGATTTTTCCAGGAAAAAAGTGGGGGATTACTTCCGTTTGCGGTAGTTGAGAAATTCAAACCATTACTGGTGGGCTCCATGATCGTGGAGCAAATGCAATCATGCGAGAATATGATTGTGATGGAACAACTGGTGATGACAGAAGCTGGCAAACACAATAAAGAGATCGAAGGATTGGAAACAATAGACTTCCAGCTCGGCATATTTGACAGGATCCCTTACAGAACACAGGCCCTGCAACTACTCAAGATGATTGAAGAATCGGGCAAAGAAGGTGACGACAGTGAAATGAAGATCCTGACAGATGCTTACCGCAACCAGGAGTTGAACAAGATGCTCGAACTGACAATGAATGAAAAAAGTATTGAAGGCTTTACCGATGTACTGCTTTACAATCGCAATGAAGACTGGGCGCAGAAACTGAAAGGCCTGATGTCGAAGAATGCACTGGTTATTGCTGTAGGCGCCGGCCATTTACCCGGGGAAAGAGGAGTGATCAATCTCCTGAGAAAAGCGGGTTATAAAGTAGAACCGGTCAGGAATGATATGATCATGGAGAAAAAAGCAGAGGAAATTTGAGAAAGGTCCATAGACCATGGACTAAGGACCATGGACTATGGACTTAATTTAACTCAGAATTGCTCCAACCCTGAAAAAAAGAAACTTCCTTCGATTTTTGCATTCTCATCGCTGTCACTTCCATGCACTGCGTTTTCTCCAAGAGAGGTAGCAAATAATTTCCTGATCGTTCCTTCGTCTGCCTTGGCTGGATCTGTAGCACCGATCAAAGTTCTGAAGTCAGCTACAGCATTATCCTTTTCAAGAATGGCTGCTATGATTACGCCACTGCTCATGAACTGTACCAGTTCACCATAAAAAGGCCTTTCCTTATGAACGGCATAAAATTCACCTGCCTTTTCTTTTGTCAGCAAGGTTTGCTTCAAGGCAACGACTCTGAATCCTGATTTGATGATCTTGTCCAGTATGGCGCCTGCATGACCATTTTTCATGGCATCAGGCTTGATCATCGTAAATGTTCTATTGCTCATATCTAATAATTTTCGCCGCAAAAATAGGGGATTGAAGGCCACCATTTGCGGGAAAGATCAGGCATGAAGCGACTGTCAACCTTAAAAAGGACTGCTTTACCTTTGAATTAACAAGTGATTATTTCCGGGCCGCAAGGTATTTTTTCTCTGCCGCCACTTCTATGAGGCATTCGATAATCATCCGGGATCTTTTTACAGATTCCACCGAAGGATACTTTTTCTCAGCCCAATTTTGGAGTTTACTGATGATTTTTTTTGCCTGTACATCGGCATTTGCCACTGGGGCAACCAAGGTTTGATTTTTCATTGCAGTTGGATATTGGTTAAAAACTATATTAAAGTAAAAGCTAATTTTTCATTTATGCAAAATTTTTTTAAGAGGATTATAAATTAGGTTACAGCAAGTCCTGGGTTTCACTCGATTTCTACAGGAAAAATCCTGGTTACGCCCATACTGTCAAGTTCAGGAATCTGGGTATGCCCCTGAAGAAACCTGAGTGTATCCCTACCTTTTTCCTTTGCTTTAAAAATCCAGTATTTGATTCCTCCACTTCCAACTTTCTTTCCTCCTTCAGATTGATAATCTGTTCCTATACTGTCAAGCAATGGGTTTTCACTGATCCGCCTCCATTCATAAGGGATGGTAACATTGTCAGGCAATTTGATTGTGATCTCATCACCTTTTTTCACTTTGAAGATCTGGCCATCCTTGGTTTCCCTCTCATTACAACCTTTAATAAATACAAACAATAACAACAGTAATCTCATAAAAAAAATTTCAAGTTTGATTCATTTCATCCAGCAATAACCATGTTGGCAACGATAGGCGGATACCCTGAACCGTACAGGTTCAGGATGCAGGGTAAAATCAGCTCATGATCTGTCGGAAATCACTTACCCGGTGTATGATTCTTTCCCACCCTTGAAGGTTGGGGCCGGGTTCATCCATTCCATAGTATGATCGGCGGTTTTGTCATCATTCCCGCGGCAGAAATACCTGTGTCTTGCTTGTAGGCCCGTTTTAGGGGAAAGGGGAGATGAATCCATGAAAGACTGCAGCCTTTGGTTGGATCAGCTATTGGTACACCGGCAACCAAATACCCGCAAAAGGGTATGGCCTACTGTTCAATTTTGCTTTGTTTTAGACACAAATCACAGTTATGCATTTTCTACAAAGTTCAACGGGTGCCGTTACTTACCTCGCCATTGGCATTGGCCTCTTTGCCTTACTGGTATTCGGACTTTTGCGGAAAAGAAGGTGACCCTTTGGCACGTCCCCGGAAACTCCCTGCCTAAGAATTTCCTAAACTGGGGCCCGCTTCAGCAATACAGGAAACTTTACTATACTTTTGCCGCTCTTTATGGAGCCCATTCACGCTATTTATGAACAGTTGAAGCAACCCAGGCAGGTCGTTATTACCATGCACCAGAAACCAGATGCGGATGCAATGGGTTCAGCACTTGGCCTTTACCATTTTCTTAAACAGCTTGGACATTCCATTACCGTAATCTCACCAACCAACTGGGCCCGCTGGCTCAACTGGATGGAAGGAACCAATGATGTGCTGGATTATGAACTGAACCGGCAGGAAGCCAATGAAATTCTGGAAAAGGCAGAATGGCTGTTCTGTCTCGACTATAATCATTTCAACCGCACCAAGACCATGGCCCCTAAACTGGCCGGTCTTGATTGCGTGAAGATCCTGGTTGACCACCACCGGGAACCAGACGAGGCTTCTTTCCAATACGGTGTTTCCAATGTTGGAAAGAGTTCCACCTGTGAAATGATCTATGATTTTATAGTGAACTCAGGCAACCGTGACAAGATCAATTCTTTTGTAGCGGAATGTTTATATGCAGGTGTTGTGGCTGATACAGGATCTTTCCGTTTTTCTTCTACCCATGCAGGGGTGCATCACATGGTGGCGGCATTAAAAGAAACAGGCCTTGATCATACCAAAGTGCACGAAGCCCTTTATGATAATTTTCTCGAGAACAGGTTGCGCTTCCTGGGTCATGTACTGCTCAACCGGATGGAGATCGATTACCAGCTCAATACAGCCCTGATCTATATTTCCAAAATGGAATTACTGAAATACGAGATCAAGACCGGGGATACGGAAGGCCTGGTAAATTATCCTTTGTCCATCCAGGGTATCAAGCTCGTAGGCTGCGTGATAGACCGCGACGAAGAAAGAAAATGGTCCTTCCGCAGCAAAGGGCAGTTCGACTGCAATACTTTCGCCCGCACTTATTTCAATGGAGGTGGTCATTATAATGCCGCTGGCGGACATGACGCAGCCAGCCTACAGGAAACCGTTCAGAAATTCAAAAAAGCAATCCAGGAAAATAGCTCTCTATTACAATAAAAATCAACTAATGAAATCAGTAAAGCTTTTCTTCAGCATCCTTTCAATGACCATCCTCTTCGCGGCATGCGAAACAAAAATCGACTTTAAGAAAACTGCGGGTGGTGTGCCGTATAAGATCTTCCCTGCAAAAAAAGGCAAGGATACGATTGCTGTTAATGATATTGTGAAGTATCACCGCATTGTAAAGATCAAAGACAGTGTACTCAACAACACTTACCTCGAAGTTCCCGCTTATGAAAAAGTAAGAATGGCAACAGGCAGTTACAGTGACCCCATGCCTGAGATCCTGACCAGGGCAAAAGAAGGCGACAGCATTTATTTTGTACAGGCGATGGACTCTTTCATTGCTTATAATCCGCAGATCGAGCAGCAGACCCCGTTCCGCAAAGGCGACCAGCTTATTACCACGATCCGCGTGGTGAAAGTTTTCAAGAATGAAGAAGAAGCAAGAGCTGAATTCATGAAGGATAATGAAAAAGCCATGCAGGCCAATTACAAAAAGATAGAAGCAGCCGAGGCCCAAAGCCTGGAATCATTTAAGAAAGACACAGCCTCACAGAACCAGCTTGCTAAAGATTATAAACTGATTGAAGCCTACCTGCAAAAAAACAATATCCAGGCACAAAAAACTGACTGGGGTGTTTATATCCAGGTGCTGAACCCGGGCCAGGGACCTAAACCTGCAGTCGGAAAATTCGCGAATGTGAATTACAAGGGAAGCCTGCTTTCAGGTGAAGTCTTCGACGCGGGTGTATTTCCCCTGCAGATCGGTACCGGCGGTTCCATCAAAGGTTTTGAAGAAGGGGTGCGCCAGTTAGCCAAAGGCGGAAGGGCAAAGATCTTCATCCCATCCGTGCTGGGTTACGGCCCCATGGGCAGTGGTGATAAGATCAAGGCAAATGCCAACCTCATATTTGATATTGAGATCCTCGATATCAGCGACACACCACCGCAACAGGGTGCACAACCAGCTGATACCTCTCATGCAGGCCACAACCATTGATCTTTATTTGAAAATATTTCCGAACTTTGGTGCTCGTCCGGTTTAACGGGCGGGCATCATTTTTTGATCCGTACATGGTCCCGTTTTTAGTCCAACCATCCTGTTAATTCCGGCGAGCCTATTTAAACACGTACTTATTCCTGTAATGAACAGGCCAACACCTGGAAAACGATATCTGAAAGAGCAGTATTCCTGCTCTTTTTTTATTGGTTTAACGCTGAAACCAGTTGAACCGCTTCCTTTGCTTCCTTTACATCATGCACACGCAGGATAGAAGCCCCGTTCAGTAATGCGGCCGTATGCATAACCGTGGTACCATTGAGGGCTTCAGCGGCAGTGATGCCAAGTGTTTTATAAATGGTAGCCTTTCTTGACAGTCCCACCATCAATGGCCGGTCAAGGTTTTTGAAAAAAGCTAATTGCTGAACGAGTTTGAAATTATGTTCGCTGGTCTTTGCAAAACCAAAACCCGGATCCACAATAATGTCATGAATGCCTGATTGAGTTAAAGAAGCAATCCGGAAAGATAAAAAATCAAAGACCTCCGTCACCACATCCTCATAGCTGGCATGCTGCTGCATGGTTTGAGGAGTACCCCTGGTATGCATCAGTACGTAAGGAAGTTTGAGCCTTGCCACCTCTGATAGGAGTGATTCATCCATGGTGCCCGCACTTACATCATTCACAATACTGATACCGGCATCAGCGGTTTCCCTCACCACTTTGGCGTAAAAGCTGTCAATGGATAAAACCTGGCTGGGAAATCTTTTGTGAATCGCATCTACGGCGGGTAAAACCCTGGTCAATTCTTCATCCGCATTTACCTGGCTGCTTCCCGGCCTGGTGCTTTGTCCACCGATATCAAGTATGTCTGCACCTTCTTCCATCATTTTTTCAGCACGGTGCAACACATCATCCACAACAGTGCGGCTGCCGGCATAAAATGAGTCTGGTGTCATATTAATGATACCCATTACCAAGGGCTGATCTATGGTAAGCAGCCTGCCTTTACAATTCAAACTGTACATTAGGCCTTGTTTGCTATTTTTGAATGGATGAAGATAAACACTAACGAAGAATACGATGCGGTGCTTAAGCAGTGCGAAGATATCTTCCTGAAAAAGACAAGAGACTATGGAACGGCCTGGCGTGTGTTGCGTAATATCTCCATTATTGACCAGGTATATATCAAAGCGCAAAGAATCCGCAACATCCAGGAGATCGGCGCGCAGAAAGTAGGAAAGCAGGGTGATGATATCAGAAGTGAATTCATCGGCATCATCAATTATTCCATAATTGGCCTCATACAATTGCAGCTTACAGAAAATGACCCGGAAGAACTGGAAACGGCTGTGGTGGAAAAATTATATCACCATTATTTTCTTGAGGCAAAGCAGCTTATGGAAAGTAAGAACCATGATTATGGTGAGGCCTGGAGAAATATGACACAGGAAAGTTTCGTGGACCTGATCCTGATGAAACTGCAACGCATGCGGCAGATCGTTTCCAATAAAGGACAGACCCTGATCAGTGAAGGGCTTGACGCTAATTATTTTGACATGATCAATTATGCCGTATTTGCTTTAATCCTATCCGGCGAAAAATACCAGTCATGAAATTTGTCATTCGAACCATACAGATCCTGGTTGCCATTTTATTCATCCTTTCCGGCCTGGTGAAAGCCAATGACCCGCTTGGACTGAGTTATAAGATGGAAGAGTTTTTCGAGATCTGGAATGCAGGTCTCGCCTCCGGGAATTTTTTCGCGAAGGATGCCCTTACCGGCGTTTTCAACTTTTTTCACCGTTTTTCCCTTTCGCTTTCCATTGTCATGATCACGCTGGAGATCATGGCGGGCATTGCCTTGTTAATGGGGTGGAGAAAAAACCTGGTTCTCTGGTTACTTCTTGTGCTCATTGTATTCTTTACTTTCCTTACAGGCTATGCCCTGTTCTCCTTACATCCTGACGGATCTCCCAAATTCACCAACTGCGGATGTTTTGGCGACTGCCTCCCCATCACACCAAAAACATCTTTCATTAAAGACCTGGTGCTGCTGGTACTGATCCTGTTATTGCTCTTTGGGAAAAATTATATGGCCAGCTTCTTTTCCCAAAAATCAAGAACACTCACCCTGGTTCTTCCACTTGCCTTCAGCATTTTGCTACAATGGTATGTGCTAAATTACCTTCCCCTGGTCGATTGCCTTCCTTTCAAAAAAGGAAATAATATCACGGAGAAAATGAAACAGCCACCGGGTTCCTATGGTGACAGCACTGCTATCAGGTATGTTTATGAAAAAGATGGTAAGCGTTATGAATGGGACTGGACCGAACTACCCGCGGATTTTGAAACTTATACCTATATCGACAGGATCGACAAGCTAATCAGGAAGGGAAATGCAGAGCCCCCGATTAAAAATTTTTCGCTCACGGGTCCGGAAATTATTGATACGGTGAGCGGAGAAAAAACAACAAATGATTCCACAAAGATCATCCTGGAACAACCTTATGTTATCATTGGATTCGGACTGGGTATGGCTGCTGAAAATAGCTGGCTGGATGATTTCAGGGAATTGATTCAACTGGCCTCACAGAAAAACATCCCTGTATATTTTGCCAGCAATGAAAGAGAAAGGTTTGTGAAGTTCTTTGAGGAAAATAAAATAAACGTACAGGTATTTGCGCTGGACTTCACCAATATCCGGACGGCTGCAAGAACCCAGCCAGCGTTTTATTTTTTGCAGAAGGGCACTGTTGTTGGCAAGTACAGTCACCGGCAAATAGATGGACTGAAAGAACAGATACAAAAATTATAATCGCGGACAGTGGGAAGATATATTCTGAAAAAAATATTTTATGGCCTGCTGGTGTTGCTGGGCGTGGTGATACTGGTGTTTGTTTTATTCCAGGGTTTCGGCGACCCTGCGCGGCTGGTCATGGGGCAGTCAGGTGATTCAACCACCCAGGCCAACATCCGTAAGGAACTTTACCTTGATCAGCCCAAATGGAAACAGTTCCTGCTTTATCTCAATGACGTATCGCCACTGTCGGTTCATTCCGGTGAGGAAATCAGGCAAAAAGAACTGAATGGTTTTTTTATAGGAGGAGAGAAAAAACTGGGCATTAAACTTCCTTATCTCCGTAAATCCTACCAGACCAAAAAATCAGTAAGCGCTGTATTGATGGAAGCACTCCCGGGAACACTGATCCTGGCCATTGCAGCCATGATGATTGCCGTGATGGTTGGCATTCCTTTAGGTGTGCTGGCAGCCACCAGGCAAAATACCTGGGTTGATACCACTGCCGTATTCTCCAGCATCGTGGGCATTTCGGCACCATCATTTTTTATGGGGATCATTATTGCCTATGTTTTTGGCTTTGTGCTCAGCGATTATACAGGACTGCATATAACAGGGAGTTGGTTTGACATTGATGAGAACGGAAATAAACGACTTACCCTGCAGAACCTGGTACTGCCGGCCATTACGCTTGGCATCAGGCCCCTGGCCATCATTACCCAGCTTACCCGCAGTTCCATGCTTGATGTGCTGGACCAGGATTATATCCGTACCGCTTATGCAAAGGGATTGAGTAAAAGATCGGTGATCTGGAAGCATGGCTTGCGCAACGCACTGAACCCAGTGGTAACAGCCATAACAGGCTGGTTTGCCGAACTCCTGGCAGGCGCTTTTTTCATTGAATATATTTTTGGGTGGAAGGGTATAGGTAAGGTGACGGTGGATGCACTTGAAAAACTTGATTTTCCTGTGGTGATGGGTTCCGTGCTTATTACAGCCACTTTTTTTATCCTTATCAATATTCTTGCTGATATCCTTTACGGAATCATTGATCCGCGTGTAAGGGTGAGTTAACGGCAGAGCAGAATTTTTGGTTTGCCGGCCCCCTTTAAAAAGGTTACCTTTGGTTACAAGCCGCCAATAACGATTGCTCAACCTAAAAACCATTTCTTATGGAAAGAATAGCAGATGTATTGGCCCGAAAATACCCCCAGTTCAACACCGCAGTTCCCGACTGCCTGGTGAGTGATGCCTTGTAC